>SYDB01000073.1 GCA_005786815.1 Burkholderiales bacterium | reverse complement strand
ATCGTCACCGTCGTCTTGCAGTGCAACAACTTTGATGTGGTGAATATGGGCGTGATGGTGCCTTGTCACGAAATCTTGGCCAAAGCCAAAGAAGAAGGTGCAGACATGATTGGCCTTTCAGGTCTCATCACCCCATCGCTGGAAGAGATGCAATATGTTGCGGGTGAAATGCAAAAAGACGAATTCTTCCGCAGTAAAAAAATGCCCTTAATGATTGGTGGCGCAACGACTAGCCGCGTGCATACTGCCGTCAAGATTGCGCCGCACTACGAAGGTCCAGTAGTTTATGTGCCTGATGCATCACGCAGTGTGAGTGTGGCGCAAGGTTTGTTGTCTGAGCAGGCGGCGAAATATATTGCTGAGTTGAACGCTGATTACGCCAAGGTGCGTGAACAGCATGCGAATAAAAAACAAACGCCTTTGGTTAAGTTGCACGAAGCGCGTGCGAATGCTGCAGTCGTTGAGTGGGATGCATACAAACCCACCAAGCCTAAATTCATCGGCAAGCGCGTCTTTAAAAACTTCGACTTGGCAGAGTTAGAGCCTTTCATCGATTGGGCGCCGTTTTTCCAGACCTGGGATTTGGCCGGACCTTTCCCCGCCATCTTGGACGACGATGTCGTTGGCGACGAAGCGAAAAAAGTATTCGCCGACGGCCAAGCGATGCTGAAAAAAATCATTGAAGGTCGTTGGTTGACTGCGAATGCGGTCGTGGGCTTTTACCCCGCGCAACGCGTGGGGGACGATATTGTTTTATACGCAGATGAATCGCGCCAACAACAAGTGATGACTTGGTATGGCTTGCGCCAGCAAACCGTCAAACCTAATAACAACCCCAACCGTTGTTTGTCAGACTTTGTGGCTGACCAGACTCAAGCGGCTGACTACGTCGGTTTGTTTGCGGTGACCACAGGCATTGGCAGCGAGAAACAAGAAAAGCGTTTCATCGACGCGCACGACGACTACTCAGCCATTTTGTTCAAAGCTTTAGCAGACCGCTTGGCAGAAGCCTTTGCCGAATGCATGCACCAGCGTGTGCGCAAAGACTTGTGGGGCTATGCGGCAGATGAATCGTTCAGCAACCCAGAATTGGTTGCAGAAAAATACCAAGGCATTCGTCCTGCCCCTGGCTACCCTGCGTGTCCAGACCACAGTGCGAAGCACGCCATGTTTGACGTTTTGCAGTGTGGCGATATTGGTATGGGTTTGACCGAAAGCTTGGCCATGACTCCGGCCGCCAGCGTGAGCGGGTTTTATTTGGCCCATCCGCAAGCGAGTTACTTCAACGTAGGGCGTATTGGGAAAGACCAAGTGCAAGACTTAGCGTTGCGACAAGGCGTAGAAGTGAAAGACTTGCAAAGGCTGTTGGCGCCCAACCTTTAAAAAAAGAAGCGCACACTGCAAGCAAGCTGCGCTTCTGTCAAAACAAATCTAGGTGTGAAATGGCAAGCACACATCAAAGATGAAGCTAGCCTAAGCAGGTTTTTTGGTACTCAAGCACTCCTTCATAAAGTCTTTGCGCTCTTGGCCTTTTTTGCCTTCCGCATTTTTGTTGCAAGTTGCCATGCGATTGGGCTTTTTAGGCTTTTCATCCTCTGCGTAAACGGCGGATAGCGCGAATGCCAAGCCAAACCCTAGCAGGTAGGTAAACACCTTCATTCAATTTCCTTCCTCAAGTAATACGGTTAATGCGAAAACGTGGAAGTTTTGCCGCGAGCGATCTGCTTGCTATCAAAACGACCAAAGGCATTGTTGAGAGGTGTGACTACTTGGTGGTTGTGTGATGGTTACAAAGTTTGGTAGTTTGAAAGCCTCAGAGTTTCAGCACAAGTGGGGCTCAAGTAGTTTTACAGGCTCAATAGCACTCTTCGGTATTGAATGGCCTCAGCAATATGCGCTGTTTCAACTGCATCGGAGTTTGCCAAATCAGCAATCGTGCGCGCCACGCGCAAAGCGCGGTGTGTGCTGCGGCCAGACCAACCAAGTTGCGCTGCTGCTTTGTTCAAAAACTGCAAGGTCTCGGCAGACGCCTTCACTAATTTCTCTAACTGCGCACTTGCTAGATGCTGGTTATCGACACCTTGTCTTTCAATCGCGCGTGCATGTGCCGCTATACATCGCGCACGCACGCAAGCTGTTGACTCGCCAGCAGGTGTATTGAGCAACTCTTCTTGGCGAAGCGTCGCGACCTCTACTTGTAAGTCAATACGGTCTAACAAAGGCCCGCTCAATTTGCTTTGGTAGCGTGCAATTTGGTCGGGCGTGCAGCGGCAAGCTTTCAAAGGCGATCCAAGATAACCACAAGGGCAAGGATTCATGGCCGCAATCAATTGAAACCGCGCGGGAAACTCTGCCTGCGTGGCCGCGCGCGACAAAGTGATGCGCCCGTTTTCTAAAGGTTCGCGCAAAGCTTCTAGCGCGCGACGCGGAAACTCTGTCAACTCATCTAGAAACAATACGCCATTATGCGCAAGAGAAATTTCTCCAGGCTTTGGCGGCGAGCCGCCTCCAACCAAGGCTACCGAGGTGGCCGTGTGGTGTGGGCTGCGGGTTGGGCGTTGCTGCCAATGCCCGATTTCAAACCGCCCGCTCAAGCTTGCTATCGCTGCAGACTCTAGTGCCTCTTGTAAAGACATATCTGGTCGCAGCGCGGCAAAGCGCTGCGCCAACATGGACTTTCCCGTTCCAGGCGGCCCGACCAATAAGAGAGAGTGTCCGCCTGCAGAGGCAATCTCAAGTGCGCGTTTGGGGCTGGCTTGGCCTTTGACATCCGAAAGGTCTATCTGGTTGCTTTGAGGCCGAGCTACGTCTTTGAAGTTTGCAGGCAGCACGTGTTGCCAGCCGGCGCTATGCGCGCCTAAGAGTTTGGTGCCGTCCTCTTTCCCGTTTGCTGTTGGGCCGGGGTCAATAGAGATAGGTCTAGGAGTCGAAGGCGCCTTAGCTAAAAGCACGACGCCAGGTTTTGCAAACTGAGTGGCCACGTCTTGCAGATGCCGCGCGCAATACACCTCCATGCTTGGCACCAAAGCCGCCTCTTGTGCACTGATGGGCGGGAGCACCAAGCGGGCGCGGACTTTGGCGTCATGCATAGCTAAGCCCATCGCCAAAGCGCCACGCACAGGACGTAACTCTCCAGATAAAGAGAGCTCCCCAGCGAACTCATGTTGCGCCAGTGCAACGTCATCTAAAAGTCCTTGTGCCGACAAGATTCCCAAAGCGATAGGTAAATCGAAGCGACCGGAGTCTTTTGGCAAATCAGCAGGGCCCAAATTCACCGTGATGCGTTTGTTGTTGGGAAATGCAAGACCAGCGTTCTCCATAGCGCACCGAACGCGCTCCCGCGCCTCTTTCACCTCTGTATCTGCGAGGCCGACCAATGTGAAGCAAGGCAACCCATTGGCCAAATGCACCTCCACCGTGACTGATGGTGCGTGCATGCCAAGTAGTGCGCGACTATGAATTAACGCAAACGACAAACCTAGACTTTCAAAACAAAAAGCCCCAAAACGGGGATTTCAAGCCGAATGACGCACTGTCTTTGTGCGCCAAAATAGTTGGGTCGTAAGACTACTGGGTTTAAAAGTGTTTGTGTTAATGAAAAAGTTAACGCAAAAGTGACTCTCTCTATTGGCGCACTCCTTGCTAATCTAGTACAAACCTTAACCAATCTTTAATGGAGTATTAAAAATGAAACTAAAGTCCAAAATCTTGTTATCCCTATTGGCTACCTCTTCGGCAGCTTTTGCGCAAACTGCGCCGGCTGCGCCTGAGACAACTATTGCTTACAACATTGGCGTTGTGAGCCAATATCGTTACCGTGGTTTGGCGCAAACGCGCGGACTGCCAGCCCTTCAAGGCGGACTGGATTACAGCAATGCCAACGGAACTTATGTTGGCGTTTGGGCTTCTACTATTCAGTGGATTAAAGATGCATCCACAACCACTTCAGGTAATGTGGTTAATGTTGATGGAAAGTCTGAAATAGATATTTACGGTGGCTATAAATTTGAAACTTCGGGCGTTACTTACGACCTAGGTGTACTAGCTTATCAATACCCAGGTAATACTTTAAAAAACATAACCTCAACTGATTTAGAGAACGCTAACACTACCGAAGTTTATGGCGCAGCAACGTTTGGTGCGTACACGTTGAAATATTCAAATGCGGTTACAAACTTATTTGGTTTTAAAAACTCAAAGGGCAGTACCTATATTGATTTAACCGCAAACTTTGATATGGGCTCAGGATTTACCCTGTCCCCACACATCGGACGCCAGGCTATCAAGGGGACTACAAGCGATTATTTTGCGGGCGGCTTGAGCTACACAGACCTCTCTTTGACCTTAGCCAAGGATATGGGAAATGGGATTAGTGCCACTCTCTCGGCAATCTCTACCAGTGCCAAGAAAAACACCAATTTCTTGAGTAACAAAACTGGTTACAACGCTGCCAAAGAAGATGTTGTGGTCGGCGTCAAATACACCTTCTAACACCTATCTAAGAGT
>SYDB01000072.1 GCA_005786815.1 Burkholderiales bacterium | reverse complement strand
GGTCACATTCTGTTTTTTAGCAACTGCGAAATGCCCTGAGCCAAATCTTCGAGTCGGGACAAATTATGGATCGCCAGCATAGCGTCGGCGTGGCGGTGCAATTCCACCGCGCCTCGCGCTAACGGAGCATACGCGTCGAAGCGCAAAAGCGGATTGAGCCAGATCAAACGTCGGCTGTGGAGCTTGAGCCATTGCAAATTCTTGTTCAGAGTCTCTGGCACGCCCGTATCCAGGCCATCGCTGATCAACATCACGACAGTGCGTCTACCCACCAACAGGCGTTTATGGTCGCGTTGCAGTTCACCCAAAGCGTCGCCTAAACGGGTTCCACCGGCAAAGTCGTCGACCGTGGCGTTGACGAGTTCGAGCATCTCGTCGCTGTCACGCAGTTTGAAAGCGGGGCGCAAATCGGTCAAATGCGTGCCAAAAGCAAATACCGCGCGCGGAGATGAGCGAGTGGCTTGGTGCAAAAAGGCCAGCATCAAGCGGGCGTAACGCTCCATTGAACCCGATACATCGACCAAAACCAGCAAGGGCAAGGGCTGTGGCTTACGACGTAACCGAGGTAAAAACAGCAACTCACCGCCAAGGCGCTGCGTATCACGCAAAGCGCGCGACCAATCCAACCTTTGACCGCGTGGATGGCTGCCCACTCGGCGACCCAAGATGGTGGGCAAGTCCAGCGGCACTTGCTTAGCCAAACGCTCGACCAATTGAAACTCGCTGGCGCTCAGACTTTGAAAATCGGCATGGCGTAAGCGCTCGCTGTCGCTTGCTGTCATAGCGGCGTCTAGGTCGAGTTCTATGTCTTTTTTCTTCTCCGTGTCTGCAGCTTTATTCACAGCGGTGAGCGCTTCTTGCACCCGAGCGCGTCGCTTAGGCGGCGGCATGGCGCCTTCTGCTTTGGGCAACATTTGCGAGAGCAATTTCTGTGCAATTTCTGGATTGCGAAAGTACGCGTCAAACAATTGCCCAAACACTTCACGGTCTTGTGCGCGGCTGACAAACACGGCTTCAAGCGCATGACGCACATCGTCTTTGCGCACAATGCCTACCTCCAGCAGGGAGGTGGTGGCCAAGGCCATACGTGCGCTGTCCACAGGTACACCCGCACGGCGTAAGGCGCGGGCAAAGCCTGTCAGGTTGTCGGCCATCTTGCCGCTGCGTACGTCACCGAGTTGCATGACTTCTAACGGGGTTTACGTAGTTTCTTCAGGGGTCAACAAGTCGTTGACCAGTGGCGCCAAGGCCGCCACGTCCTCGCGTTGTTTGAACAAGATGCCCGCGGTGTCGTGGATGACTTCAGGGTCAAGCTCCAAGGTGTTGAGCGAGACCAAGGCTTTGGCCCATTCCACACTTTCTGCAATGCCAGGGCCGCGTTGAAATGCGCTGGCAAAAGGTTGGCTACGTAAGCGTCCCACAAATGTGGCAATCTGGTTGGCCAATGCTTCACCCGCTGCTGGCACTTGGGCGCGCACGATCGCGAGTTCGCGCTCGCGCTCGGGGTAATCCATCCAGTGGAAAAGACAACGGCGTTTCACCGCATCGTGCAAGTCACGCGTGCGGTTGCTGGTCAAAATGGTGACGGGCATGGCCGTGGCGCGTTGGGTACCGAGTTCGGGGATGGTGACTTGGTACTCGCCTAAATATTCCAGTAGAAAAGCTTCAAAAGGCTCGTCCGCACGATCCACCTCGTCGATCAACAAGACCGCACCAGGGGCTGGCGCTTGCAAGGCTTGCAAAAGTGGGCGACGGATCAAATATTTTTCTTGGTAGACCTCTTGCTCCACCGCATCGGTATCGGTGCGCGATTGCGCAGCGCGCATGTGCAAGAGTTGCGCAGCGTGGTTCCATTCGTACAAGGCTTCGCGTTGTTCCATGCCGTCGTAGCACTGCAAACGAATGAGGGGACGCGCTAACACTTTGGCCAGGGCTTTGGCAAGTTCGGTTTTACCGACGCCAGGCTCGCCTTCTAATAACAAAGGACGTTGCAAACGAAGACTCAAAAAAACGGCGGTTGCTAGCCGCCGTTCTGCTGAATAGCCCACGCCTGCTAGGGCGTGGATCACTTCGTCGATGGAATTTAACGCAGGGCTTGCGCTCATCCGATCGCCTGTTGTACCGCGCGTTGGGTTTGTACTTTGATCAAATGGGCGCGATAGGCCGCAGAGGCATGCAAGTCGCCATTGAGGTTGCTGGCATCAATGCTGACACCCTCGGTTGCTTGTGGTGTAAAGCTCTTGCTCAACGCGGCTTCAAGCCCAGCATGGCGGAAAACGCCGTTGCCAGCACCCGTAACCGCGACATGCACACCGCTACCGGTGTCCGCCACAAACACACCGACCAAGGCAAAGCGCGAGGCAGGTTGTTTGAACTTGGCATAGGCCGCGCGCTTAGGAATCGGAAAGCTGATGGCGGTGATGAGTTCGCCAGCCTCGAGTGCAGTGGCGTACATGCCTTGGAAAAACTTATCCGCCGCAATCGTGCGTTGGTTAGTGTGGATGGTCGCACCCAAGGACATCACCGCGCTGGGGTAGCAAGCCGCAGGGTCGTTGTTAGCAACAGAGCCACCCATGGTGCCCATGGCACGCACTTGCTTGTCGCCAATGCCAGCGGCTAAGGCTGCGAGTGCAGGGATGTGCTTTTTGACGTCAGCGTTGTTCTCCACATCTTGGTGGCGCACCATGGCGCCGATGACGATGTTGTTGCCGTCTTTTTTGATGCCTTTGAGTTCAGCAATCTTGCCCAAGTCGACCAGTTGTTCTGGTTGCATCAGGCGTTGCTTCATCGAGGCCAACAGGGTTTGGCCACCAGCCAATGCTTGTCCACCCGCTTTGACGAGTTTGGCGGCGTCCGCAGTGGCAGAGGGGCGTTCGTAGGTAAATGCGTACATATCTGATTCCTTCTAATTTTGTTTAAGCGTGGGCCGCCTGAATCGCTTCCCACACACGGTGAGGAGAGGCTGGCATATCCAAATCTTTGACGCCTAAGGGAGCCAATGCGTCAAGTACAGCGTTGATGACCGCAGGGGGTGAGCCAATTGCACCGGCTTCGCCACAACCTTTGGTACCCAAGGGGTTGTGTGTGCAAGGTGTGCAGACATGGCCAATCTTGAACTCGGGGAAATCATCTGCACGCTG
>SYDB01000071.1 GCA_005786815.1 Burkholderiales bacterium | reverse complement strand
TTGATCACTACGCGCCTTACCGGTGTGGCTTTTGAGCTGGGTATTTTTCTGGGCTTAGCCGGTATCTTGGTGTGCTCATTTCTTGGTGGTATGCGCGCCGTCACTTGGACCCAAGTGGCCCAATACATCATATTGATCATGGCCTACCTCATTCCAGTAGTTTGGTTGTCAGTCAAGCAAACCAGTATTCCTGTACCACAAGCGATCTACGGCTACCAACTTGAAAAAGTGACTGCCAAAGAAAAAGAGTTGATTGATGATCCTAAAGAAAAAGAAGTAATTGCTGCATTCAAGGCAAAGGCCGATGAATTTGGCGAGAAACTCAAGGATGTCAAAACCGCGCTTGAGGCTGACAAAGCCACAGCGGCCAAGAAAGTTGAAGATCTGAAAGCTTCGAATGCGCCTGCGGCAGACATAACTGCTGCTGAAAAAGCTCTTGCAAGCTTGCCTAAAGACGAAGCTGCTGCCAAAGATGCTTGGACCAAAGCGAAGGCCGCAAATGAAGCACGTGCTAAGCCGCTGGGTGGAATGCCAAGGCATGCCTCGCAGTTTGCTGGAGATCCTAACGGTGACGAAAAGGCGCAACAGGCTTACAACACCTCTCGCAACAACTTCCTTGCCTTGGTGTTCTGTTTAATGGTGGGTACAGCAGCATTGCCACATATTCTTATGCGCTACTACACCACGCCATCAGTCAAAGAAGCCCGCGCCTCAGTTACTTGGTCGTTGTTCTTCATCTTCTTGTTGTATTTCACTGCTCCAGCGCTTGCCGTTTTAGTGAAATATGAGATCTTTACTGTCTTAGTGGGGACGCCGTTCGCTAGCTTACCGGCTTGGGCCTCTCAGTGGTCCGCGGTTGATCCGGCGCTACTGTCATTCACGGACATCAACAAAGACGGCATTTTGCAACTCGGCGAAATGAAAATCGGTGGAGACATCGTTGTTCTAGCAACCCCTGAGATCGGCGGATTACCTTACGTAATTTCCGGTATGGTGGCCGCGGGAGGCTTGGCAGCCGCCTTGTCAACAGCAGACGGCTTGTTGCTCACAATTGCGAATGCCTTGTCGCATGACCTCTACTACAAGTTGATCGATCCAAACGCCTCTACAGCACGTCGTGTTGCCATATCAAAAGCCCTGCTTTTGGTTGTGGCGCTGGCGGCGGCTTATGTGGCTTCGCAAAAACCTGCTGACATCTTGTTCCTAGTATCTGCCGCGTTCTCTTTCGCAGCCGCCGCCTTCTTCCCAGCATTGTCCTTGGGTATTTTCTGGAAGCGTGCGAATGCATACGGGGCTGTGTTGGGTATGGTTTCTGGCCTTGGCATCACTATCTATTACATGGTGACAAACCAGGCTTGGCTGCGTGGAGTGTTTGGTATTACTTCCCCAATCGAGTTGTGGTACGGAATACTGCCCATATCTGCCGGTGTTTTTGGCGTACCACTAGGCTTTGCGGTAATTATTATTGTCAGTCTCTTGACGCCAGCGCCACGGCGTGAAATTCAAGAATTGGTTGAGCACGTTAGATATCCAAATTTAGCGGGCGACACTTTAAATACCCAAGCTAATTAAAAATATCAACTAACCCCATTTAAAAGAGCCGCATGTTGCGGCTCTTTTTTTATTTTCGCTTTATGCCTGGTTTTACATGTGAGGCCATATCCCATTCGCCACCATTTTTGAAAAAATCATCTTGCATTAAATAATCTCGGAGCATAGGCAGTGCATCTAAACCCCAAAAAAGTTTGCCATCCACTAAAAAAGTGGGTACGCCAAACACGTCTTTTTCAATAGCTTGGTCTGTATTTATTTTTAATTGATTTTTAATGTCTTCGTTTTGTAAATTATGTTTGGGGTTCAGTACCGACGAGAGTTCGGCGAACCGGCTCACATCATCCGCCGCATACCCACCTTGCCATACATGGCGAAAGATGGTCTCGCACACATAGCGGTTCGGTGCGCCATCGTCACTGCAGGCAACTGCTAAACGCAAGAGTGATAAAGGGTTGAATGGATGGGCGAGGGGCATGTCTAACTGAACACCCATTTGTTTGGCTTGCCACACAACTTGTCGATACGTCCACTCGCGCTTGCCAGGAATTTCTGCGGGGCCCATGTGGCCATGGTGGTTAAGCACCGCACCAAACAAAATCGGCCGGTACTCCACACGATGGCTGATGCCCATCAACTGCTTGGGCAACTCTTCAAATGCCAAATACGCGTAAGGAGAAATAAAGTCTAGATAGAAAGTGATGTGGGTCATCAATGGCTTTCAAAGAAGATCACGCTTGGGTGCGCGCTTGTAAGCGTTGAGCAATCTGTCGCCACACATCTCTCTTGGCTTCAGGTGTGCGATGGCCCCAGCCTGTGATTTCATCCAGGGTGCGAAAACAACCTTCACACAAACCCGTTTTTTCAGTCATACGACATACCGAAATACAAGGCGAACTAGTCAGTTCGTCATCTTCCAATTGCAAAACACGTTCAGCCTGCTTTAACAAACGCATCTCAACCGGCGAGAGTTTCGGTGGGTTTGTACTGAATAAGGTTTTCAACATGCGCGCATTGTGCGTCAAACTTTCGGGTTACCCAGCACGCTTGTTCAATACTGCGCGCGACACCAAGGAATTAGGTTGTCGGCCTAAGGCTTGGCTAATAAATAGACCCGCATCGATCAACGCATCTAAATCGATTCCTGTATCAATGCCCATGCCCTGCATCATGTAGACCACATCTTCTGTTGCTACGTTGCCTGTGGCGCCTTTGGCGTAAGGACAACCACCCAATCCAGCAATAGAAGACTGAAAGTTCCACACACCCATCTCTAAAGACGCCAAGGTATTGGCTAGCGCTTGTCCGTAGGTGTCATGGAAATGGCCTGATACATCATTGAGTGCGTAATGTTTAAGCGTAGCTTCCATAGCGGCTTGTACTTTGCGCGGCGTACCGACACCGATGGTGTCTGCTACATCGACACGTTGTATGCCAATGCTTTTCATCAGGCCCGCCAAGTAAGCCACCCGTTCAGGCGCGACATCGCCCTCGTAAGGGCAACCGACCGTACAACTCATCGCACCGCGCACTGCGATGCCCGCATCACGCGCAGCTTTGACGACAGGTGTAAAACGCTCGATGCTCTCAGCGATAGAGCAGTTGATATTCTTTTGGCTGAAGGCTTCACTGGCTGCGCCAAACACCACAACCTCATCGGGCTTGGATAACAGTGCAGACTCAAAGCCTTTCATATTCGGCGTGAGTACCGAATAACGAACGCCCTCACTCCGCGTGATTCCAGACATTACCTCTGCGTTGTCTGCCATTTGAGGCACCCATTTGGGCGAAACAAAACTGGTGACTTCGATTTCTTTTAAGCCAGCGGCTTGTAAACGGTGTACCAATTCGATTTTGATGGCGGCAGGCACAGGTTTCTTTTCATTTTGCAAGCCATCGCGCGGGCCCACATCGACTAATTTCACGCGGCGAGGAAGATTCAACAACATTACTTAGACTTTCAGTTTCAACAATTCTGCACCTTCGTTGACTTGATCACCTGTCGCATACAGCAACTCCAATACTTCACCGTCAACAGGTGCGGTCATGGTGTGCTCCATTTTCATGGCTTCCATCACAGCAAGTGCTTGACCGACCTTGACTTTATCGCCCGCTTTGACTGCAAACGACACTACTTTTCCCGGCATCGGCGCCGTCAAACGACCGCTTACTTCTTGCACGGCAGCGGCATGGGCCAATATGTCCACAACCGTGATCTGCGTCGCGCCTTGCAGCGCAAACACGTGCGCCACGTCATCGGTACCTAAGCGCTGCATAAAGACTTGCACACGTGCATGGTGATGGGCATATGCAATGTGTAAACCATCTCCATCTACTCGCCACAACAGCGGCGCAGAAACATCACCCAGCTTAAGATGCAAGCCATCTTGTGCGCCATACGTCAGCACGGCTGTATGTGGTTGGTCATGGAACACCACATCAAAGCGTCGCGTAGCAACACCATAAGCGCGCCAGCCATCTCTCTGGCTGAATGGATCATGGCCCTGCAATGCAGTTTCTTGTTGCAAGGTGTGCGCCACCACTGCCGCAAGCGTTAACGGCAAGCCTAAAGGTTCTTGCGCGAACAACTGCTTTTCTTCTCGCGTGATTAAGGCTGTGTCGAGTTTGGCAGTTTTAAAGGAATCCGTTTTTAAAACATGCCGTAAAAACTGCACATTGGTAGTCAAGCCCACGATACGGGTTTGCGCCAAAGCGGCATCCAGATAAGCCAATGCTTGCTCGCGCGTCTCACCATGGACGATGAGTTTGGCCACCATCGAGTCGTAGAACGGGCTGATGCTGTCGCCTTCACGCACACCATCGTCAATGCGAACCCCACCGCTCTTGTTTTCATGCGCCACCACTTCGAAACTGGTGCAACTGGGCTTGCGATACACCTGTAAAACACCTGTTGCCGGTAAGAAGTTGTTGTCCGGGTTCTCAGCGCATATCCGCGCTTCAATGGCATGTCCTTGCATACGCAATTGGTCTTGTTGCAAAGGCAATGGCTCGCCACTGGCAACTCTTAACTGCCATTCGACCAAATCCAATCCTGTGATCGCTTCTGTCACGG
>SYDB01000070.1 GCA_005786815.1 Burkholderiales bacterium | reverse complement strand
TGGGGCACATCACCTCAGCAAACGGCTAAAGATGACAAAGACTTAAAAACGAAGGCGAATCTTAAATGCAAAACCAGTTACTGGGTTGGCACAGGGTTGGCGGACGGATCGTAGTTGCTGTCTTCTTCGTCGGGCGGGTTACCGTCATAGATTAGTGAACGTCGGTATTGCAAAAACGCGTCTCGGGAAAAGCTGTATTTATCGATCGATGCTTCTTCCAACATCCGGCCAGACTTCAAAAGCTCTACGCGCTTACTGAGCAAACGTAAAGCAAACACTTGGTTTCGCGTTGGCACATCATTGATGAACTGGGTGGGGCTGACCGCAAAATCAACGGGCATGCTGGCCCCATCGCGCAAAGTGGATGGTCCGAAAAGCGGCAAGACAAGGTAGGGGCCATTGGGCACGCCCCAATACCCCAAGGTCTGACCAAAATCCTCAGGGTGTCGCTCGAGCTTTAAATAAGTTGCAACATCAAATATGCCGTAGATGCCAAAAACGGTATTGACGACAACCCGTCCCAAAGACTCCACCGTGTGGATGGGCTTGAGCTGTAATGCGTTGTTGACGGCAGACCACATATCAGCCAAGTTGTTAAAAACATTACGAACGCCGGTTTGAATGAGTTCAGGCACGACATTGCGGTAGCCAGTCGCGACAGGCTTTAGGACGTTGTCGTCGATCGTGTCATTGAAGCTTGCAACCTTACGGTTCATTGGCTCCCATGGATCTTTGGGATTTGCCATAGGTGACGTGGCGCAACCAACCAGCACCAGGCTAGCAGCGATTAGTAAGCGACTAAGGTGCTGCTTCATTTAGATCCCTTCGCCGGTGCAGGTTCAGCCGCCTTGTTGTACAAAAACTGGCTGATCAAATTTTCCAAAACAACCGCCGATTGGGTCGCTTGGATTCGGTCGCCTGCTTGCAAGTTGTCTGCTTCCGACCCGGCTTCAATTCCGATGTACTGCTCCCCCAATAAACCTGAGGTCAAAATTTTGAGCGAACTATCTTTAGGGAATTGGAAACGGTTTTCCAATGCCAAGGTGACGGTCGCTTGAAAAGTTTTGTCGTCAAACGTGACCGAGTCCACACGCCCCACCACGACGCCTGCGCTTTTGACTGCGGCTTGGCGCTTCAAGCCGCCCACGTTATCAAACCGCGCCGTCACGTTGTAGGTAGTTTGGAAATTCATGCTGAGCAAATTGGCTGACTTCAATGCCAAAAACAAAATCGCCGCAGCACCCAAGAGCACAAACAAACCGACCCAGACA
This sequence comes from Burkholderiales bacterium, assembly GCA_005786815.1. GTDB lineage: Bacteria > Pseudomonadota > Gammaproteobacteria > Burkholderiales > Burkholderiaceae_C > Limnohabitans. Next base: position 4,603 of record SYDB01000070.1, on the reverse strand, counting down.
TCATTTTTGGAACGTTGCATATCGACCTCGATTCATCAAATACTAAACATCATGGCAGTGAGGACAAAGTCCAAAGCCAACACAGCCAGCGAAGCTACCACCACAGTGCGCGTTGTTGCGCGCGAAACGCCTTCTGGTGTGGGCTGAGCATCGTAGCCTTGCAGCAACGCGACAAAGGTAACTGTCACGCCAAAGACAATACTTTTCACCACGCCGTTGCCTACATCTTTCCAAACATCGACGCCGCCTTGCATTTGGCTCCAAAAAGCCCCAGCATCGACGCCAATCATCAAGACGCCGACCATCCATCCGCCAATGATGCCCACCGCGCTAAACACCGCGGCCAGCAAAGGCATGGTGATGACACCAGCCCAAAAACGTGGTGCCAATATGCGCTGCACAGGGTCAACTGCCATCAAATCCATAGCGCTCAATTGCTCGCCTGCTTTCATCAAACCGATTTCTGCAGTCAACGAGGTACCAGCACGGCCAGCAAATAGCAATGCACTGACCACTGGACCGAGTTCGCGCACCAAGCTCAAGGCCACCAACAGTCCCAAAGCCTCGGAAGAACCATAACGTTGCAAGGTGTAGTAGCCCTGCAAGCTCAATACAAAACCCACAAACAATCCCGATACAGCAATGATGGCCAGCGAATAGTTACCCAAGAAATGGATTTGGTCGCGAACCAAACCAAAGCGTCGCATGGTCACGCCAAACAATCGCATCAAACGCACAAACAGTGCTGCACCGTGGCCTAAGTCAGCCAAGAAGCTGCGCACGGCAAAACCGATGTTGGCGATGAAATTCATACCTTCGACACCACTCCAAAATCATCCATCACCGTGGGGCCTGGATAGTGAAAACGCACAGGCCCTTCGGGAGCGGCGCTGACAAACTGATGAACCAAGGGGTCGGTGCTCGAGCGTACTTCGCTAGGCGTGCCTTGCGCGGCGATCTTGCCGTTAGCCAATACGATGACTTGGTCGGCAATATGAAAGGTTTCATCCAAATCGTGCGACACGATGACGCTGGTCAGTCCCAAAGTGTCGTTAAGTTGGCGAATCAAACGCGCCGCAGTACCAAGAGAAATAGGGTCAAGACCTGCAAACGGCTCGTCATACATCACCAGTTGTGGGTCCAAAGCCATCGCACGCGCCAAGGCAACGCGTCTGGCCATACCACCAGAAACTTCACTCGGCATTAAATCGCGTGCGCCACGCAAACCGACGGCTTGGAGTTTCATCAACACGATGTCGCGGATCATGGATTCGCTCAAATCGGTGTGTTCACGCAGCGGGAACGCCACATTGTCAAAAACACTGAGGTCAGTGAACAAAGCGCCAAACTGGAACAGCATGCCCATGCGTCTACGCATGGTGTAGAGCTCGGCTTGGTTCATGGTGCCAACTTCTTGACCTTCAAACGTCAAACTTCCTGATTGGGCGCGGTACTGACCGCCGATCAAGCGCAACACCGTGGTTTTGCCACCGCCGGATGCGCCCATCAAGGCCGTGACCTTGCCACGCGGCACTGTCAAACTGATGCCATCCAAAATCACCCGCTCGCCATAGCCAAAGCGCACGTCACGCAGTTCAACGAGCGTGTCGCTTGAGTGAGGTTTGGAAGAAGAGGTGTTCATAGAAGAAAAAAGCTGGCGTGAACCAGCTTGTTTCATTTTAGTTGGAAGACCGATTAGGCCTTATCGCGGTAAATCGCTCGCACCCATCAAAAATTCATCCACCGCGCGCGCCGCTTGTCGGCCTTCGCGAATCGCCCACACCACCAGCGATTGGCCACGACGCACATCGCCTGCGGCGAACACTTTGGGTACGTTGGTGGCATAACCACCTGCAGCTTCGGTGCTGGCTTTGGCGTTACCACGCGCATCTTTGTCTACGGCAAAGCCATCCAGCAAAGTCGCAACGGGGTTAACGAAGCCCATGGCTAGCAACACCAAGTCTGCTTTGATGACTTCTTCGCTGCCAGCGATTTCCACCATCTTGCCGTCTTTCCATTCCACGCGCACGGTTTTGACGCCAGTGACTTGCCCTTTTTCACCTACAAACTCTTTGGTGGAAATGGCGAATTCGCGTTGCAGCAAACCTTTTTCAGCGCTCTCATCATGGCTAGAACTGGTGCGCAATTTCAGCGGCCAGTAAGGCCAGACCAAGGATTTGTTTTCATGCTCTGGCGGCATGGGCATGACTTCAAACTGCGTCACATGGGCTGCGCCATGGCGGGTGCTGGTGCCTACACAGTCAGAGCCTGTGTCGCCACCGCCGATCACCACCACGTGTTTGCCGTCAGCGCGCAATTGGTCTTTGAGTTTGTCGCCCGCATTCACCTTGTTTTGCTGCGGCAAAAATTCCATCGCGAAGTGGATGCCCCCAAAATCACGACCAGGTGCTGGTAAATCGCGTGATTGCTCAGAGCCGCCTGTGAGCAAAACTGCATCAAATTCTTTTTTGAGTTGCTCAGGAGTAATGCTTTCTTTGGCCCAGTTGGTCACCTTTGTGCCCTTGGGCATCTCTCCCACCAACACGCCCGTGCGAATCGTCACGCCTTCGGCTTGCAACTGTTCAGCGCGGCGGTCGATATGTGACTTTTCCATCTTGAAGTCTGGAATGCCGTAGCGCAACAAACCACCAATGCGGTCGTTTTTCTCAAACAGTGTGACGTCGTGACCAACACGCGCAAGTTGCTGTGCAGCAGCCATGCCTGCAGGGCCAGACCCCACCACGGCCACTTTTTTACCAGTCTTGTGTTTGGGCAACTGCGGTGTGACCCAACCCTCAGACCACGCACGGTCAATGATGGCGTGCTCAATCGACTTGATACCCACCGCGTCATCGTTGTAGTTCAAAGTGCACGCAGCTTCGCAAGGTGCGGGGCAAATGCGTCCGGTGAACTCCGGAAAGTTATTTGTGCTGTGCAACACATCGATCGCCGTTTTCCAATCGCCTTGGTAGACCAAATCGTTGAAGTCAGGAATGATGTTGTTGACTGGGCAGCCGCTATTACAAAACGGTGTGCCGCAATCCATGCAGCGCGCGCTTTGCTCTTTGGCCTGCTTGTCATCTAAACCGATGACAAATTCTTTGTAATTTTTCAAACGCTCAGTGACTGGCTTGTAGCCTTCTTCGATGCGTTCAAACTCCATGAATCCGGTAATTTTTCCCATGATGGCTGTCCTTTACTTGGCGGCAGCAACAGCTTTTTTAGCTTTGGCTGGTGCGGCGGTTTTAGCTGTTTTGGCGGCGTGGATTTCGCCCAAGGCGCGCTTGTATTCGTTCGGGAACACTTTGACAAACTTGGCGTGCGCAGTACTCCAGTTATCCAACAAGTCACGGGCACGTTTGGAACCGGTCCAGCGGTGGTGGTCTTCGAGCAATTTCTTCAACTGCGCCTCGTCTGATTGGTCACGGTGCCAAACAGGTTTGGGCACAGCCGTTTCTTGTTCAACAGTTGTCAAAACTTTTTCAAGCGAGACCATCGCAGTGTTGCAACGCGTGGCGAATTGGCCGTCTTCGTCGTACACATAAGCGATACCGCCACTCATACCGGCAGCGAAGTTACGGCCGGTTTTACCCAACACCGCCACGGTTCCACCGGTCATGTATTCACAACCGTGGTCGCCAGTGCCTTCGATGACTGCGCTAGCGCCTGACAAACGAACGGCAAAGCGTTCGCCTGCGACGCCCGCAAAAAATGCCTCGCCAAGCGTCGCGCCATACATTGCAGTATTGCCCACAATGATGTTGTTGATCGCGTCTCCTCGGAAGTCAATGCTGGGACGCACCACGATGCGACCGCCCGACAAACCTTTGCCTGTGTAGTCATTCGCATCACCAATCAAATACAAGGTGATGCCATTGCACAAGAACGCGCCAAACGATTGACCGCCCGTGCCTTCGAGTTGGATGCGAATAGTGTCGTCCGGCAAACCTTGCGGATGCACTTTGGTTACCGCGCCGGAGAGCATGGCGCCAACAGATCGGTTGACGTTGCGCGCAACTTCCATGAACTGCACTTTTTCGCCACGCTCGATCGCGGGCTTAGATTTTTCAATCAGTTTTTGGTCGAGTGCTTTTTCTAAACCGTGGTCCTGCACATCGACATGGAAGCGCGGCACATCATCAGCAACTTGCGGCACCGCCAACAAGCGGCTGAAATCTAAGCCACTGGCTTTCCAGTGTTCGATGCCCTGGCGCATGTCGAGCAAATCGGCGCGGCCGATCATGTCGTCAAACTTCTTAATACCCAACTGGGCCATGATTTGACGAACCTCTTCGGCAATAAAGAAGAAGTAATTCACCACATGCTCAGGCTTGCCAGAGAACTTCTTGCGCAACGCGGGGTCTTGCGTCGCCACACCGACAGGGCAGGTGTTCAAGTGGCATTTACGCATCATGATGCAACCCTCGACCACTAGAGGTGCAGTGGCGAAACCAAATTCGTCTGCACCTAACAAAGCGCCGACAGCAACGTCGCGACCTGTTTTCATTTGGCCGTCGGCTTGCACACGGATGCGTCCACGCAAACCGTTGAGCACCAAGGTTTGTTGGGTTTCGGCCAAACCGATTTCCCAGGGGCTGCCGGC
>SYDB01000069.1 GCA_005786815.1 Burkholderiales bacterium | reverse complement strand
GACAAGACCGGTAGTTATGACATCGTTTGGTACATATCCATCGCGCTTGGGTTGTTTGCGGCGTTTGTGAATTTACCTGTGAAAGAGAACGCCATTGAGCGCCAACCCAAGATGGCCGCCGCATAAAACATGACTGACGAACCACAAAATCCATCCACTGACAACACAACCCGCCCTGTCCAATTTGGGTGGATGTGGTTACTGGGATGGGGTGTCGCGTCAACCGTGTTGATTGGCGTGTTGTCTTTGTATCTGCAACCTACTTTTTTGGTGACTCTGGCCTCGCAGGTTTGGGCTTGTTTTTAAATAGTGACTCCAACTAGTTCAACGCATCATGGTCTAGAGCCACCCTCTGCTTGGGTAAAACGCTGGGCGCATTTGTTGCATTCAAATGAAAGCGTGGTGGATCACGAATCAGTTCAAGTTTTGGACTTGGCCTGCGGCCATGGCAGGCATATGCAGTTTTTAGCGGGCTTGGGCCATAGTGTGCTCGGGGTCGACCGCAATGCCGAGGCACTCAAAACAGCCTCGCAATGGGGCGAGACCCTGCAAGCTGACATAGAAAACGCTGCATGGCCATTAGAGGGACGATCCTTCCAAGGCGTAGTGGTCACCAACTACCTCTGGCGAGATCTTTTCCCAAAGATTTTGAACAGCGTGGCCGAAGGCGGGGTTTTAATCTATGAAACCTTCTCACATGGTAATCAGGCCTTCGGCAAGCCCTCTCGCCCAGAGTTTTTACTTCAACAGGGTGAGCTTTTACCACTTTGCTCAGGCTTGCGAATTGTGGCTTTCGAAGAGGGATTTATGCCCTCGCCCGACAGGCTTATCCAGCGGGTTGTTGCTATACGTTTACCTAGTGGTTTGGAACCTGCCGCCCTCAGTAGAATACTGGTTTCCCCTTAAACGTCTTACACGTCTATGAAACCCATCACCGGCAGCATCGTCGCACTCGTCACTCCCATGCACACAGACGGTAGCGTTGACTACCCGACGCTGCGCAAGTTGATCGATTGGCATATCGCTGAAGGCACCGATTGCATCGGCGTGGTGGGCACAACGGGCGAGTCCCCCACGGTGAACGTGGAAGAACATTGCGAAATCATCCGCGTATCGGTCGAGCAAGCCGCCACCCATAAAAACCGCCACGTGCCCATCATGGCCGGATGCGGCGCTAACTCCACAGCAGAGGCCATTGAACTGGCTAAGTTTGCCAAAGGCGTTGGCGCAGATTGCCAGTTGCAAGTGGTGCCCTATTACAACAAGCCGACACAAGAAGGCCAGTTCCAGCATTTCAAATCAATTGCTGAAGCCGTTGATCTGCCCATGGTGCTCTACAACGTCCCCGGACGCACCGTGGCGGATATGGCGCATGACACGGTTTTGCGTCTGGCCCAAGTTCCAGGCATAGTTGGCATCAAAGAAGCGACAGGCAATATTGAGCGCGCCCAGTGGTTAATCCGCGATGTGCCCAAAAACTTCGCCGTCTATTCAGGCGACGACCCCACAGCGGTTGCCTTGATGCTGTGCGGTGGTCAAGGCAATGTCAGCGTGACGGCCAACATCGCGCCTCGCCAAATGCATGAACTTTGCGTGGCCGCCATGGCAGGCGACGTCCGCAAAGCCATGGAGATCCAACGCAAGCTTATGCCTGTGCACAAAAACCTTTTTGTGGAGGCCAATCCCATTCCGTTGAAGTGGGCTATGGCACGCATGGGCCTGTGTGGCCCTACCATGCGCCTGCCCATGACCCCATTGACCCAAAACCTTGAGCCTGTTGTTGAGAGCGCGTTGCGTTCTTCAGGCTTGATGTGAGTCCATTAAAGGCTTTTCACGTGAAATTTTCTGTTTCTAATTTGCAAACTGTTTGGCTGGCTTTGCTCGTTTTAGGCTTAAGTGCCTGTAGCTCCATTACCAACAGCGACAAGATCAACTACAAAACGGAAAGTAGCGCGAAACCTGTTCCTTTGGATATTCCGCCAGACCTCACACAGTTAAACCGAGATACGCGCTTCAGTGTCCCTGGTGGATCAGTCACCGCTAGCAGCATGGGCACTAAGTCAACCGCTGCCGTTCCGACTGCTGCTAAACAAATTAACGATGCCCGCATTGAGCGCGACGGCCAACAACGTTGGATCGTCGTCAAACGGCCCCCGGAAGAAATTTGGCCGATCGTGCGCAGCTTTTGGATTGACAACGGATTCACCTACACCTTAGATCAACAAGAACTGGGCATCCTAGAAACTGAGTGGGCGGAAAACCGTGCCAAATTGCCGCAGGACTTCATGCGCAAATACCTGGGTAAGGTCATCAACAGTTTGTCGGATACCGGATTGCGAGACAAGTTTCGCACCCGTTTGGAGCGCAACAGCAAGGGAGAGGTCGAGATCTATATTTCCCATCGCGGTTTGAGCGAGGAATACACCGACGCCCTGAAAGCGCGGACCGCTTGGAAGCCCAGACCCACTGAGCCTGAACTCGAAATCGAATTCATGAACCGCTTGATGGTCAAACTCGGCGTCGGCTTGAAGATTGAGACAGCTACGGCGGCCCCCATTCAGACCTCAGCAACCAAAGCCGCCGCCGTCACAGTCGACGGCATCCCCAATATAGCCATTTCCGATAGTTTTGATGTAGCTTGGCGCCGTGTTGGCTTGGCTCTCGACCGAACCGGATTTACCGTGGAAGACCGCGACCGTTTGCAAGGCACCTATTTCGTGCGTTTTGTAGATACAACACCCGATGAACGCGGTTTCTTCTCACGCATGTTTACTAAATCAAAGGCTGAAGCTGGTCCTGTGAAATATCGCCTGAAGGTCTTGGGCGTAGACACCAAGACATTGGTCAGCATTCAAAACGCCAACGGCCAGTCTGAAAATAACGCCTCGACCCAGCGCATCATGAAGCTATTACTGGAAGACCTGAAGTAACCCAACTAGCAAGTCCAACAAGAAAGCCACCCGAAGGTGGCTTTATTGTTGCAGTTAAAAACTGATTACTTAGATGCAGGTGCAGCAGGTGCAGAAGCGTCAGCAGCAGGAGCAGCTGGTGCGGAAGCGTCAGCAGCAGGCGCTGGTGCAGGTGCAGCAGCAGGTGCTGGTGCAGGAGCTGGTTCTTCTTTTTTACCGCAAGCGGTAAGTGCGGCAGCAGCCAAGATGGTCGCCAACAGGAGCGATTTTGTCATGTCAATATTCCTTAAGTGGATGAAACAATTTCTAGAAATTGTCATGGTTTGCACCATGACCGAGCTAATGGAGTCGACCCATGAGCTCAGATCCACATTATAGGGTAATTACCATCGGAAAATGATTTGATTGTCAGTTTGGTGTCAATTCAAACAATAACCACCAATTTTTTGATTTAGCCAACTTTCAGCCAACCCGCCTTGCACCAAGTAAGCAGCAAATCCTTTGCGCCGTGACTGGCGCTCCGAAGTTGCGCATTTGTCAAGGCGCGCTGGTCGGCTAAAAGCTGCATCAATCTGGCGTCTGGGCCACTTGCGCGCCAACTCTCGCCGTTCAAAAAGATATGTTTATCGTCGTACATCATCCGACTGCGGCGATCGAGTCGCACTTGCTTGGGGAGTTTCGAGATTTGGGATTCGCTGAACCAGATATTGGCTTTAGGTTCTGTTAGATGTTCTCCAAGGACACGCGCCAATGCTTGTGGATCACAAGAGGCTTTGTCTAGTGCAACTTGCGCAAAGCTTTGTAACGATTTAGGGATCATGCCCGCACGCTCCACTGCCTCTTGGTGCGCGTCTTGGTAGAGCGATGCGTTTAAGTTTTCCGTTTCGTCACTTAAACGCATCAGCAATTCACGCGCTAAGTCGTTTTGGGCTGGCGCCCTAAAACCGATCGAATAGGTCATACACTCCCCGACAGCGATACCTTCATGCGCATAGCGCGGCGGCAGATACAACATATCGCCGGGGTTCAGAACGTATTCATGGGACGGTTTGAAATTTGCAAGAACTTTCAGGTCCACGCCCTCGATCAAAGACAAGTCTTTTTGCTTGCCAATACGCCATTTCCTTTGTCCATGGGCTTGGAGCAAGAACACGTCGTAGCTGTCAAAGTGTGGTCCAACGCCGCCACCGTCGGTGGCAAAACTGATCATCACATCGTCTAAGCGCGCGTCTGGGACGAAGCGAAATTGGTGCATCAGGTCAGCAACCTTGTCGTCGTGCAAGTCGACGCCCTGCACCAACAAGGTCCAATCGTTTTGGCTGAGTTTGGGTAATTTGTTGCGGACAAAAGGTCCGTGTTGCAGCTTGAAAGGTTTGATCACCAAGCGTGATTCGACTTCGCTATCAGCGGCCATGGCAAACAAAAACGCGCGGTCCACAAGTGGCTTGAAGTCAGGTATGGCCTGGCGCACCAACAAGGGCTTGCGTTGCCAGTAACGTTGCATGAATTCAGCGGGACTGATGCCGCCTAGCAGTGTGAGGGGGTGTTGTATGGGCATCGTGCGACAATTTTGCCCTATGGAAATCACATCACACTGCGTAGTCGGCCTGACTTGGACGCTCAAAGACACCCTGGGCGAGGTACTCGACACCCTGGAGGACCCTGTTGAGTTTGTAGTCGGCGGGCACGACCTCTTCAAAAAAATTGAAGAAGCACTTCAAGGCCATGATGTCGGCGCGCAAATCGACTTGCACTTGGAGCCTGAAGAAGCATTTGGCGACTACAACGAAAACTTGGTGTTCTTAGAAAGCCGAGCGCTGTTTCCTAAAGAAATAGAAGAAGGCCACACCATCGAAGGCCACGCCTTGCCCAAGGGTTGTAACCCTGAAGCGCCTTTGGATGTGCTCTACACCGTGACAGAGCTTTACCCAGAGCATGTGGTGTTAGACGGCAACCACCCTCTCGCTGGCATTGCCATCCGCATTCACATTGAAGTTGCTTCAGTTCGCGAACCCACAGAAGAAGAATCTAGTAAGGGCTCTGCAGGAACAGGCTTTTTCAAAATCGAATCTCAGGCGCCTGGTGGTTCGCTATTGCACTAAGGCTTTTTTTGCACAGCCTTATTTTTGCTCGGCCTTATTTTTTTCCCGTAGAGCCGTAACCGCCCTCGCCGCGCTCGCTCTTAGCGGCAAACTCTTGCACCACATTGAATTGCGCCTGCACCACAGGCACGATGACCAATTGGGCCAAGCGCTCCATAGGCTCTAAGGTGAATGGTGTAGAACTTCTGTTCCAAGCGCTGACCATCAACTGGCCTTGGTAGTCGCTATCGATCAAGCCCACTAAATTACCCAAAACGATGCCATGTTTGTGCCCCAAGCCTGAGCGCGGCAAGATCAGCGCGGCATAAGCGGGGTCATCTAAATGGATGGCAATGCCTGTGGGAACGAGTTGCCAAGCGTTGGGCTCTAAAGTAATTGCAGCGTCAAGGCACGCACGTAAATCAAGGCCGGCACTTCCAGGCGTTGCGTACTGGGGGAGTTGGTCCGCCATACGGGGATCGAGAAATGACTTTGAGGTTTT
>SYDB01000068.1 GCA_005786815.1 Burkholderiales bacterium | reverse complement strand
GAAAACTCGAGTGCGCCCAAAGAAGTCGAAGCGTATCGACCCAAGTTCTTGGTGCAAGACATATTGGCATTAGCCCAAATAGTCAGTCCCACAGCGCCCTTGGCTGGATTGATTGCACATGATTGGGGTGGTGCTGTTGCATGGAATGCCGCTAATCAGCACCCCGAGGCTATGCGACGCCTGATGGTGATTAACTCACCGCATCCAGGAACTTTTTTACGCGAGTTGCAAAACAATCCAGAACAACAAGCAGCCAGTGCTTATATGAATTTCTTAATTCGTCCCGATGCTGAGGAACTTCTGGCTGAAGATGACTTCCGCCGCTTATGGGAATTTTTCACCAATATGGGCGCAGTCGATGGGCCTCATCCTTGGCTGAACGACGCTATCAAAATCCAGTACCTTTCAGTTTGGCAACAAGGGCTCACAGGGCCTTTGAACTATTACCGAGCATCTCCCATGCGTCCAGCACGCCCAGGCGATGCGGCCGCAGCTGGCTTGCATTTGCCGCACAGCATGCTGACTGTGCAAATACCAACTTGCGTGATTTGGGGCATGAAAGACATTGCGCTTCCGCCCGGCCTGATTGACGGATTAGGTGAATTTGTTCCAAAGCTCACGCTGCACCGCATCAAAAATGGTTCGCATTGGCTGGTACACGAACAACCATTGCGTGTAGCAGGGTTAATAGAAGATTTTTTGCGTGATGACAAAGCAGCCCGTCCTGTAAGTGAACGCACCAAAGTTGTCAGGGCTGTTCGGGCTTCGCGAACACAGCGCTACTGAAAAAAACAACATGGGCCTTTTGCGGTTTCGCGGTTTCGCGCATTTTTGCTGAACTTAGTAAATAGGATCAGCGCCTTCTGGCCGTGTTTTAAAACGCTTGTGCACCCAAAAATATTGGGCAGGCATATCTTGGATATAGGTTTCTAAGCGCTGGTTCATCAAGGCAGTGTCGGCTTGCGCATCGTCTGTGGGGAAATCGTCCCACGCTTTGAGCACCTCTACTTCATAGCCACTAGAAGTCATACGCGTCAACACCGGCAACACGCGCGCACGGCCAAGTTTTGCAAAGCGCGACAAAGAAGGCACTGTGGCAGCGGGCTCGCCAAAGAAGGGGACGAAGATCGATTCTTCGGGACCGAAGTTCATGTCTGGCAGCAAATACAACCATGCGTTATTACGTAATGAACTCACTATGGTTTTGACACCGTCTTGGCGTTGAAGCAGTTGTACTTTCCCGAATCTGCTTCTCCCTTGCGTCATCCAAGCACCCGCAACAGGGTTAGATTGCGGCGTGAATATAGTGGTGAAGTGCTTAGAAATACTTAAGGTAAGTAAGGTCCAACCTACGTCTAATCCGACAAAGTGCGGCGCAAAAATAACGGTGGGCACATCTGCATTGAGCTCATCAACTGCGCCCGTAAATCGAACACGCTCTTGGATGCAACTTGGACTGCGATGCCACAGCCAACTCCGATCGAACCAAGCTTGGGCGAAATACACAAAGGTTTTTTTTGCAATTGTCTTACGTTGCGCTTCAGACTTTTCAGGAAAGCACACGCGCAAGTTTTGCAACACAACATGGCGACGCCAACTCGCAATGACATACAAGGCCCATCCCACTGACTTACCCAGTGCACGCAATACGGGCAATGGCAAAAGACCAAATAGCTGAAACAGTTTCAAACCTAGCTGGCTGATCATGCTTGGCTCTCCGTGCGCGGTTGCTTATCGCGGTCATAGGCCCAAAGGTATTGGCCCGGTGCGTTGCGCACCATGTCTTCGACACCTCGATTCACAACAACTGCAGATTGCTCAGGTGAAACCGATGCATCTTTAAATTCAGCCGCTTCCATAGGCCGCATATGCAAACAAAAACCTTGGCCAATAGGTAATCTTTCACACCAAGTTTGTATCACTTGCGCACCAGTTTGTTGTGCGAGCTTGGCTAGCAAGGTCATGGTGTAGACATCACGACCAAAGAACGGCGCCCAAACGCCTTGCCCCATTGGTGGTACTTGGTCGGGCAAGATGGCGGTGTAGCCTCCAGCGCGCAAGGTACGTATCAAAGTGCGCACACCACTCAAGGCAGTGGGGGTTGAATTTAAAAATGGTCGCGTTCTGGCATTCGCTACCAAACCCTCTAGCCACGCTTTGCGTGCAGGCCTGAACAACACCACCATATCGCCAAACTCTGGTCCAAATTTCTCAGCAATCGCTTGGGCGCCGATCTCCCAACTGCCAATATGGGGCGACATGATGATCACGCCTTTGCCAGCGCGCATTGCAGCCTCAAAATGTTCTGCGCCATCGAACTGCACCAAGCCTTTTAAGGTTTGCGTGTATGGACGCATCCACACCCATGGGAGTTCAGACACCACCATGCCAGCAGCAGCAATGGCAGGTTTTGCTAAATGTGAAGCTATCCCCGACGCCTTCACATTCGCTACAAAGGTACGTCGATAACGCGGTGACACACTCCACACCACCCAACCCAATATTGCACCCACACACTGCATCCACGGCAGTGGCACACGGGCTAGCAATTGAAAAATCCGGGTAACAGCTGGCATATAATTCAATTGTCGCTGAGTTAGAGAACAACTTGCAGAGCGACAAACACACTCTGGTGTGCGTGCATCCTTAGGTGCACACTTCTGCTAAAGCGTTCGCCGGGCTCCTTCAGAGTTGGCAACGCCAACTACAACTGAATGGAGCTTTTTTATGTCAGCAGACTATCTCTTTACCTCTGAATCGGTCTCAGAAGGCCATCCCGACAAAGTAGCGGATCAAATTTCCGATGCGATTTTGGACGCGATCTTCGCGCAAGATCCACGCAGCCGCGTTGCCGCTGAAACACTGACCAACACGGGCTTGGTAGTGCTTGCGGGCGAGATCACCACGAATGCACATGTCGACTACATCCAAGTCGCTCGCGACACGATCAAGCGTATTGGCTACGACAACACCGATTACGGTATCGACTACAAAGGTTGTGCTGTCATGGTTTGCTATGACAAGCAATCTAACGACATCGCCCAAGGTGTGAACCATGCGTCTGACGACCACTTGAACTCGGGCGCTGGCGACCAAGGCTTGATGTTCGGCTATGCATGTAGCGAAACACCTGAGTTAATGCCTGCACCTATTTATTACGCACACCGTTTAGTCGAACGCCAAGCGCAGTTACGCAAAGACGGTCGCTTGCCTTTCTTGCGTCCTGATGCCAAGAGCCAGGTGACCATGCGCTATGTCGACGGTAAACCCCACAGCATTGACACCGTAGTTTTGTCTACCCAGCATAGCCCTGACCAGAGCGAAACAGCCACCAAGATGAAGCAAAGTTTCAACGACGCGATCATTGAAGAACTCATCAAGCCTGTCTTGCCTAAAGAGTGGTTGAAAGACACCAAGTATTTGATCAACCCCACCGGCCGTTTTGTGATCGGCGGACCACAAGGTGATTGCGGTTTAACAGGCCGCAAAATCATTGTGGACACCTACGGTGGCGCTTGCCCACACGGTGGTGGTGCTTTCTCAGGCAAAGACCCATCTAAGGTGGATCGCTCTGCTGCTTATGCTGCGCGTTATGTGGCCAAGAATATTGTGGCGGCTGGTTTGGCAACGAAGTGCCAAATTCAAGTGGCGTATGCGATTGGTGTGGCGCGTCCTATGAACATCACAGTGAATACCGAGGGCACTGGCGTGATCAGCGACGAGAAGATTGCGGCTTTGGTTTCCGAGCATTTTGATTTGCGTCCTAAGGGCATTATTCAAATGCTGGATTTGTTGCGTCCTATTTATAGCAAGACTGCGGCTTATGGGCACTTTGGTCGTGAAGAGCCTGAGTTCACTTGGGAACGTACGGATAAGGCGGCTGCTTTGAAGGCTGCTGCTAAGTAAGTCGTTTTTAGAGCTCCCCTGCTTGAGCCAAGGATTGACTATCGCCAAACTCGTACCCCCTAACGGAACTACTCCACCGTAACCGACTTAGCCAAATTCCGAGGTTTATCCACATCCGTCCCTCTCGCACACGCCGTGTGATACGCCAGCAATTGCAGTGGCACCACATGCAAGATGGGCTACAACACACAATAGTGCTCGGGCATAAGAATCACGTGAACGCCTTCGCTGTTTTCGATGAGGGTATCAGCGTCTGCCAATACAAATAATTCACCGCCACGCGCGCGAACTTCCTGCATATTGCTTTTGAGTTTTTCTAACAAGGCAT
>SYDB01000067.1 GCA_005786815.1 Burkholderiales bacterium | reverse complement strand
GTTGGCGTGGAATTCCATCAAGGCAGCCAAGTCGGCAAAGCCCAAGTCGTATGAGCCAGAAGCTACACGGGTGACCGCGCCGCCTGAACCGTTGCCAGCGTCTACGGTGACGTCGAGCTTGGCGTCTTTGAAATACCCTTTGGCGGCTGGCACCAAGAACAAGGCTGAAGGACCCTCAAAACGCCAGTCCAACTGGACTTTGATAGGGGTAGTCTGGGCAGAGGCCAAGCCAAAAGCGGTGGCACATGCCAAGCCGAGGGTAGTTTTCAGAAAAGAGCGCTTGATCATGGGATCTCCTAGTGCGGGTGGATGGTTTATAGAACGGGTTGTACTTGCAATAAAGATGCCCAGACGGCAGGTGCCATTGGACTTGGTTCAGGTCAAATTGTGCTCGACTTTGGTTTGTATACAAAAAGGGTTTACACCAAACTGGTGCCGCCGGCCCTTATAGGGTGCGCCCAGCGCCCAAAGCTTGGCTCGGTGTTGACCCCCATAGGGTTTCATCATACGAATGGCAGAATACTTTTGAATTTTCATCCAAAACTTGATTTCACTCCCCCCTATGACCTCCACCCCACCTATTTTGTACCCCCGTTTGTTGCTCACTGGGGCCGCTGGCGCCCTAGGTCGCGTGTTGCGTCCGCGCCTCAAGGCCCACTGCCAAACCCTGCGGGTCAGCGATATTTCTGAGCTTGGGGCTGCCAAAACTGGTGAAGAGGTCATGCCCGTGGCCCTGCAAGACGCCCAAGCGGTCGATAAGTTGCTCGAGGGTGTGGACGGCGTGGTCCATCTGGGCGGCGTCTCCATTGAGCGGCCATTTGACGAAATCTTGCCGGCCAACATCGTCGGTATGTACAACTTATATGAAGCTGCCCGCAAAAACGGCACGCGCCGTATCGTGTTTGCTAGCTCCAACCATGTCACGGGGTTTTACAAACAAAGCGAAACCGTCTCTCCCACCATGCCTGTGCGTCCTGACGGCTACTACGGTTTGAGCAAGGCTTTTGGTGAAAACATTGCCCGTTTTTACTTTGACCGCTACGGTATTGAAACAGTCTGCTTGCGCATCGGCTCGTCGTACCCCGAGCCTAAAGACCGACGGATGCTGGCCACGTGGTTGAGCTACGACGATCTAGAGCGCTTGGTGTTGTCTAGTTTGAGTTCGCCTGTGGTGGGTTTCAGTGTGATTTATGGCATGTCGGACAACCCGTTGGTTTGGTGGGACAACGCGTCAGCCAAACACCTTGGCTACCAACCGAAAGACACTTCTGCTGTATTCAAAAACGCCATCGAATCTCGCCAACTGTCACTCGATTTGAACGACCCCGCTGTGATTTACCAAGGTGGCGGCTTTGTAAAAAACGCACCCATTTAAAGATTGCGCTATGACACACGGCCCGTCCATTCCCTTTGAAACGAATTCCCGCTACCCCGACCCGCGGATTGAGGTGCTTGATGAGCGTTTTTTGAAGTTGCGCTTGTTTAGCAGCAGCGTGGAGCAAATCGCTAGTGGTCTGCGCTGGGCGGAGGGCCCGCAATGGGTTGGCGATGGGCGCTATTTGCTGGTGTCAGACATTCCAAACAACCGCATCTTGCGCTGGGACGATGCTTCTGGCCAGGTCAGCGAGTTCAGAAAGCCTTCTCACAACGCCAATGGATTGGCGCGTGACATGCAAGGCCGTTTGTTGACCTGTGAGCACCAAGCGCGGCGCATTACCCGCACCGAATACAACGGCAGCATCACGGTATTGGCCGATCACTTCGAAGGCAAACGCCTCAATTCACCCAACGACATCATTTGCCAACGTAACGGCGCGGTGTGGTTCACCGATCCGCCCTTTGGAATTTCAGGGGATTGGGAGGGAGATCCTGCAATATCTGAAGTCGTTGCGTCGGTGTATCGCATTGCGCCTGAGACAGGCGCGTTGCAACAAATCTTGTCTGACTTACAGGGCCCCAATGGGTTAGCGTTCTCGCCAGATGAGTCAGTGCTGTACGTGGTGGAGAGCCGGGCACAGCCTTACAGAAAACTCTGGGCTTACGATGTGCAAGCGCAGGACAAGGGCGGCTTGAAACTCACCAACAAGCGCTTGTTTACTGAAGCCAAAGACCACGGGGCGATTGACGGATTCGCAGTGGATGTGCAGGGCAACTTGTGGTGCGGCTGGGGCAGCGATGGCTCGACTAAGGCTGACCCAGAAAAAATAGACGGCGTGCGTGTATTTGCGCCAGACGGAACTGCCATCGCGCATATCCATTTGCCAGAGCGTTGCGCCAATGTGTGTTTTGGTGGCGCGAAAAACAACCGCTTGTTTATGGCGGCCAGCCACTCGGTTTATGCGCTGTATACGAACACGCGCGGTGCTGTTTAGCCATTTCTCGATAAACCGATAGCATCAGCCTTTTGATCTGACGCGCATCCGAGTATGAGCAAAGCCTTCACCCGTGAGTCTGATGCTGAAGAAGACGAAGTAGGCCTTCCTCCTTTGCCTGCCGGCGGCAAAAACTACATCACCCCAAAAGGCTACGCGGCCCTGCGCGCCGAGCTTTTTGACTTGATTGACAACGAGCGCCCTAAGGTTGTGGATATCGTGCATTGGGCTGCGAGTAATGGTGACCGTTCAGAAAACGGCGACTACATCTATGGCAAAAAACGCCTGCGCGAGATTGACCGGCGCATTCGCTTTTTGACCAAACGCCTAGAGATTGCGGAGGTGACCGACCCTAGCGTGCACTTTGGCAAAGACCAAGTATTTTTTGGTGCGACCGTGACCTATGTCGAAGAGGCGGGCGACGAGCGCACTGTCACGATTTTGGGAATCGACGAAGCCGATAGTTTGAAAGGCGAGGTGACTTGGATTTCACCGATTGCCCGCGCCTTGCTCAAAGCGCGAGAGGGCGATGTGGTCAAACTTGTTACGCCAGTGGGTGTGCAGGACATTGAAGTGCTGAGCGTGCACTATCCGCAAGCTTTGCAGTAGATCAACTTTCCCAAGTATCGAGACTTCCGCTAGCCTGTTCTTTGCTTAGGCAAAGCCAACTTTATGCGTTAACGGTTGTTGGATGGGTGAGAATCCCGCGCTGACCCTGAAGTCACTCGGTCCGCCTTCATCACCGACTGCAAGCGGCGTAAGTTGCGCAAAACGGCCTCGATATGGGTGGTGTCGCGCACTGAAATCACAAAACGTAAATCGGCAGTTTCTTGGCC
>SYDB01000066.1 GCA_005786815.1 Burkholderiales bacterium | reverse complement strand
GCGTTGTCTGCAATCCAATCATGCATGATCCGCTCTACTTCTCGCTTGGCATGGGGATCCAAACTAGAGGTTGGTTCGTCTAACAACATGCATTGGGGATGCACAGCCAACGCACGTGCAAAAGCTAACCGTTGTTGCTGCCCCCCAGACAAAGTTTTTGCATTTCGGTGCGCTAGATCTTGTAAATCCACTTGGTGCAGTGCCGCTAACGCTTGTTCTTTGGCAATACGCCATTGCGCGCCTTGCAACCATAGGGCTAGAGCTACAAAATTGATAGCCGTGGTTCGCAACATATACGGGCGCTGAAAAACCATCGCCTGTTGAATCCCAGTTTGCCAATGCACTTGCCCACAACTGACTGGCAACACACCATGTATGACACGCAACAAAGTACTTTTCCCAGAGCCATTGACACCGACAAAAGCAACGCGCTCTCCTGCATACACGTTTAAATCAATATGTTGTAGTGCCAAATGGGGGCCAAACTGAACATCCACACTTTGTAATTTGAGTTGTAGTTCCTTCTTCATGGGTATTGGCAAATGGGATTTTTCCTGTGCATTCATACCCATGCCTTTTGCAAAGGATCAGAAGCAGAGCCATCCAAACGCAAGCGCCAGCTTCTGACAGCTGCCACCAAGATGTTCAAGCAAAACACCACCACCAGTAAAACCAGACCTAACGCCAATGCAAGCGGCAGATCACCTTTACTGGTTTCTAAAGCAATGGCCGTCGTCATAACCCTTGTGAACCCTTCGATGTTGCCACCCACCACCATGACAGCACCCACCTCCGAAACAGCACGGCCAAAAGCAGTGATAACAATCGTCAGAAAGACGTAGCGCTCGTCCCACACCAATAGCAAACTGCGCCAACCTGTACCTGCACCTAGAGATTGGAACTGTTCACCATGCGATCTATCCGCGTCTTCAACGCATTGGCGTGTAAGGGCCACAACGACTGGAAATACCAGCACCGATTGCGCAAACACCATGGCCTTCAAACTAAATAGCCAACCCAAATGCCCTAAAGGCCCACTGCGCGATAACAGCAAATACACCACCAAACCCACCACCACAGACGGTAATGCCAGCAATGTATTGAACACCGTTAGCAAAACACCTCTACCGTAAAAACGGCTTACCCCTGTCCATGCGCCAAAAAAAATACCGACAACACTGGCGATGGCTGTTGCCCACACACTCACCCACAGCGACCTAGCGACCACACTCCACAACAGAGGGTCGTACTGGGTGATGAGATCAAATGCCGTAAATATGCTATGTGTCAAAGAGGACATAGAAAGGTGAAAAAGTTACGCGAATATCGTATCGCGTAAAACGTGGCGCATTCATCCGTATTCTCCCTTGCACCCATAATTAGTGAATGACTTTCTCTATTGCAAGACTCACTTCACTCTCGCATGGCGGGGGTTGCGGTTGCAAAATTTCGCCACACATCTTGCGCGATATTTTGAAAAATACACGCTATATTCCTATACCTCCCCAACTAATGGTTGGCATTAAATCGGCAGACGATGCCGCCGTTTACAAACCCAATGATAAATAGGCCTTGATTACTAAAACCGATTTTTTTATACCTACCATCGACGACTCTTATTACTTTGGCCGCATCGCTGCCGCTAATGCCATAAGCGATGTCTACGCAATGGGCGGCACACCCATCATGGCTTTGGGCATTATGGGTATGCCGATCCATTTGCTGCCCATTGAAACTATCGGACGCATCTTGCAAGGAGGTCAAGATATTTGCAGGGATGCAAGCATACCTGTTGCCGGTGGGCATTCCATCGATTCTGTAGAAACTATTTATAGCCTGGTGGTTATGGGGCTGGTTCACCCTAGTCGAATCAAAAGCAATAGTTCGGCACAAATTGGTGATGTTCTCATTTTGGGCGAACTCTTGGGTGTGGTTATTTAGTCTGCCGCATTTAAAAAAGAAAAGTTAAGCACCAAGGGTTACCAGTCATTGTTGAGACTTACTACGCAACTCAACAAACCTTGCGCTTTTTTAGCTGCGCTGGCTGGAGTTCATTCCATAACAGATGTCACTGGTTTTGGTTTGGCAGGCCATGCACTAGAAATTGCACGTGGCGCTCACATACAGGTCGAGATTGCGTGGGACAAAGTGCCACTCATCGAAGGAACACACCAAATGGCATCCCGCTGGCCTAATTACAGGCGCAGCAGGGCGAAACTGGTCCGGCTATGGTGATGAAATTACTTTGCCAGACGGTTTCGACCCTGTAGCCCAATTATTTTTATCTGACCCACAAACTTTTGGTGGCTTGTTATTGTCTTGCCATCCTGATCAAGCAGAAGAAGCGATAGGAATTTTTCACGATAATGGCTTTGAAATGTCATCGGTCATCGGTCAAATAAAGCCTGGTAGTGGCTTAAAAATAATTTCGCGATTACGGATGCGAATCAAAAATTAAAGCTTAGCAGACTGCATGTAGTTGTCGAAGGTTGCCTCCGTGAAGCGGAACCACAAATTGGCATCGCGGCGGAAGGAGCTGTAATCATCGTAGACTTTTTTCCATGCACTGTTCTTAGCAGACAACTCTGAATAAACTTCCATAGAAGCCTTAAAAGCAGTGTCCATCACGTCTTTAGGGAAACGGAACAATTTGGTTCCACCTGCCACCAATTGCTTGAGTGAATTAGCATTTCGTGCATCGTATTTCGCCTGCATGTCAAGATGGGCATATGACGAAGCAGCCAGAACAATTGCTTTGTATTCAGAAG
>SYDB01000065.1 GCA_005786815.1 Burkholderiales bacterium | reverse complement strand
GTTGTAAAAACGAGCGAGTACTTTGCATAAGACCATCATATAACAACATTGACGCGCCAACTATTGCTCATAATTAAAATAAAAGATAAAATATTATCCTTTATTAAATTTTATTGAATTTAAAAGACTAAATGTTATCCCTTATAAATCCTGAAGATACCATGTATCAGCTAGCTGAGCGGGTCAAACTAAGTCGCCTAGCTGAAAACTTTTCAAGGAAAAGCCTTGCGGAGAGGTCTGGAGTTTCTGAAGCGTCTATCAAGCGATTTGAGACAACTGGAGAAATTGCGCTTCTTGCATTGCTAAAGCTAGCCTACGCCTTGGGCTCTATGCAGGAGTTTGACAAAGTCTTTGCACCTAAAGAAATCATTTCCATCAAAGACATCACAAAAAAACAAAGAGCAAGAGGCCGCAGATGAATACAAAAGCCAAGCATGTGCAAAAGCTTCAAGTGTCTATGGCTGGCTTGGCTGTTGGCACCCTCGCCCAAACAGAGCGGGGGCAGATTTGGTTTGAGTACGATGCCGCCTGGATTCAGTCCGGCTTTGCGCTCTCCCCCACCCCTAGTTTTGAACTTCAATCAGGGGCATTCAAAGCGACTAACAACAGCTTTGATGGCTTGCACGGCGTTTTCAATGACGCCCTGCCAGATGGATGGGGCTTACTCCTGATGGACCGCGCTTTGAAAAACAAGTTGGGTTGGGACGTTCATGGAATCAACCCGCTAGACAGGCTCGCTTACATAGGCAATCGCGCCATGGGCGCTTTAGAGTTCAAGCCCAGCATAGAGAACGACGAACATACTGGCGCCCCCTCCCTCGCTGGATTAGCTGAGGACGCCCTTTTGGTTCAAGAAGGCTCGGCAGTTGAGGTGCTACGCGCGCTAACCATCCATGGCGGATCCCCGGGCGGAGCGCGCCCGAAGGTAACCCTTGCGCTAGACAGTGATGGAGGCGATGTTGTGATGTCAGGGTTTGAAAAGATTCCTGCAAATTTTGACCATTGGATGGTTAAGTTCCGCTCAAAAAATACAGACCCCGCTTGCATGGGGCGGATAGAACTGGCCTACGCAAAAATGGCTGCGCTAGCAAAAGTCGATATGCCGCCATCACGACTTATCTCAGCCAATGTCCGCGGGATAGAGGAAGCGTTTTTTGCAGTGAAACGTTTTGATCGCGAAAAGAATAAAAAACTGCATGTCATTTCTCTGGGCGGCATGCTCGACGCTTCGCATCGTGAGCCTTGTTTGGACTACACACAATTATTAAAAGCAGTGCACTTCGCAACCAGGAACGTCAAAGAGGTCGAGCGCGCTTTCAGAGTGATGGTTTTTAACGTGTTGGCGCACAACAAAGACGATCACGTCAAAAACTTCGCCTTTATTTACGATGGGCAAGACTGGAAATTTAGCCCAGCGTTTGACCTCACTTTCAGTGGCGGCATGAACAACCAACACACCACAGCCATCGCAGGCCAAGGAAATCCAAAGCTTGCTGCGATCGAACTAGTAGCGAAAAGTGCTGGGATTAAGAATTGGAAATTGGTCGTCGATGAGGTTTTTCAAGCAGTCTCCCAGTGGAAGCAGATTGCTAATGACTACAAAGTCGACCCTCGTATTGCTAGTGAATATTTCAAAGCCATCCAATCTGGCCCTTGCTATGCAGATCTAACATGACCTAGGTTTCACCAAGTCTTATCATGCACCACTTCATCAAAGTTAGCCCCCTCATGCACTCTTTGCAAGCCAAAAATAACCTTCGCGCTAAAGCCAAACAACGCGGCTTCACCCTGATCGAGTTGATGGTCGTCCTAGCCATCATCGGAATACTCGCAGCGCTGGTCGTTCCCAACGTTCTTAACCGCGCCGATGACGCACGTGTCACAGCAGCGCGCACCGACATTGGTAACTTAATGCAAGCGCTCAAACTCTACCGCCTTGATAACCAACGCTACCCCAGTGCAGAGCAAGGCTTACGAGCATTGGTCGTACAACCCGCAGCAGGTCCTGCGCCTTTGAACTGGAAGCCCTACATAGACAAATTACCCAACGACCCGTGGGGCAAGCCTTACCAGTACATGAACCCAGGCCTCAAAGGCGAAGTAGATATCCTCTCGCTTGGTGCTGACGGTCAAGTTGGCGGCGAAGGCAAAAACGCCGACATCGGCAGCTGGCAATAAGCCCCATGCAGCGCCAGCGCGGGCTGACTTTGCTGGAGCTCTTGGTGGTGCTGGCCATCATTGCCATTTTATCTGCTGGTGTTGCCCTTGCGATGCGAGATAACTCTCAGACCCAGTTAGAGCGCGAAGCGCAGCGCCTGATCGCCAAACTCGAAGCAGCCCGCGTGCAGTCGCGTGCACAGGGTTTGCCGCTTGTCTGGCGCGCCACGGGATCAGGTTTTGTGATTGAAACCCCCGTTGTTGGATCTGGTTTTGTGGCGCAAAGTGAAGATTGGCTGTCTGCAGATATCTCAATTGGTATGTCCTCAGGCATAAAGACCATCACGCTGGGGCCCGAACCGATCATTCCTCCTGCAACCATTACTCTCAGCAAAGCAAGCGGCCAAAGTTCGGGCGCCAAACCAATGAATCTGCGCATCGGCACCGATGGCCTTCAACCGTTCCATCGGCTTCCATGAGCCTATGTTGTCTTCTTCGCACATGAGTCTTGAACAAAAAAGAGATTTCAAAGAAAACGGCTTCACTCTCATAGAAGTGCTAGTGGCATTAGCCATAGTGGCCCTTGCTTTGATGGCAGGCACACGCGTCAGCGCATCCCTCACCCACAACGCGCAACGCCAAAGCGATGCCATGCTTGCACAAATCTGCGCTGACAACGCGCTGGTCCAATTACGCTTGTCGCAGCAATTACCCAGCGTTGGCGTAACAAACATAGCCTGCGAACAGGCGTCTCAAACCTTTGATGTAGCTCTAACTGTCAGCACCACGCCCAACCCTGCGTTTAGGCGGGTCGACGCGCAGGTATTTGGTGTGCAATTTCCTGTGCTTCGCGTCACAACTGTTGTGGGACGTTATTGATGCAAAAGCAGCAGTCTTTAAACGTTACCTCCAAGCAACAAGGCTTCACGCTCATCGAGTTGCTGATCGCCATCACGCTCATGGCCGTAATGGCAGGTTTGGGTTGGCGCGGTCTAGACGGCCTAATGCGCAGCCGGGACATCAACCAAACACGCGTAGACCAAACCGCCGTCCTACAAACCGTGCTTGCGCAGTGGCGCTCGGATCTAGACCACATGACAGCGGTGCCCAGCATCAGCGACGCTGGCTTGGCTTGGGACGGGCAAACCTTGCGCATCACCCGTCGCGCCAGCACCCCTATGGCTGACGGCAGCGACGCGGGACTTTGGGTAGTTGCGTGGACACGCAGAGACGGACGTTGGTGGCGTTGGCAGTCGCCCGCGCTTCAAAACAGACGCAGCCTGCTCGAAGCATGGACGCGCGCCGAGCGTTGGGGCAAAAACGCCGGTGCAGATGACCAAAATTTTGAAACGCCCCTAGTAGCCGTCGACCAATGGCAGATCAGCTACTTTCGCGGCAATGCGTGGACGAATCCGCTGTCGAGTGCAAGCAATAACGCAGGCTCCGTTACAAGTAACTCTTCGACGCCCGATGCCATTCGCTTGGTCATTGACTTGCGCAATAACGTCAATAAGCAAG
>SYDB01000064.1 GCA_005786815.1 Burkholderiales bacterium | reverse complement strand
GCACCTTGCGAGATGGCGTTGAGCGTCATGAACTGCGCTTGCATATCGGTAGGAAAGCCAGGGTATTCGGTGGTGCGAAAGTTTTGCGCTTTCAAGTAGCCATAGGCTGGCGCCTTGCTATGGACTCGGATTCCATCAGCTTGCACATCGACCGTCACCCCTGCATCGCGCAATTTGTCGATCACTGAATCTAAATGGTCGCCACGGGCGTGGCGCAAAAACACTTCACCACCCGTTGCAGCCACGGCACACAAAAATGTTCCGGCTTCGATGCGGTCAGCCACTACGCGATGGTTACAGCCATGCAGTTTTTCCACACCTTGTATGCGAATACGGCTAGTGCCATGGCCTTCGATCTTGGCGCCCATGACAATCAGCATTTCGGCCAAATCTGGAATTTCAGGTTCTTGGGCAGCGTTTTCCAAAATGGTTTCACCCTCTGCCAAGGCTGCAGCCATCAGAAAGTTTTCGGTGCCGGTGACCGTCACCATGTCGGTGGCAATACGAGCACCATGCAAACGGGTGCGGCCGTCTTTCAAACGCGCCAACATGTAGCCGTGTTCGACGTCGATGACTGCACCCATAGCTTGCAGACCCTTGATATGCTGGTCCACAGGACGTGAACCAATCGCACACCCACCAGGCAAAGACACCTTCGCATGGCCAAAACGCGCAAGCAAAGGGCCGAGCGCCAACACTGAGGCGCGCATGGTTTTGACCAATTCATATGGCGCCTCAGGATTTGTCAAAGTCCCTGCATTCAAAACCACACTGCCGTCTTCTTGGCGGTCTGCAGTCACACCCATATTGCGTATGAGTTTGAGCATGGTGGCTACATCTTGCAAATGCGGGACATTGGCAAGCTTGACGGGCTGGTCAGTCAACAAGGCTGCGCACAGTTCTGGCAAGGCCGCGTTTTTAGCGCCAGAAATCAGCACCTCGCCCTGCAAAGCGTTGCCCCCACGAATCAGGAGTTTGTCCATGCCTATGTACCTGCCTTTTCAGCGTCGCTCATCTTCTCCCACTCAGAGGGGCTGTAGGTGCGCATTGACAAAGCATGGACTTCGTCGGTCACCATGCGGTTACCTAAGGTGGCGTAGACGCGCTGGTGGCGTTGGATCAAACGCTTGCCTTCAAACTCTGCCGAGACCAAGGTGGCATACCAATGGCGGCCGTCTCCTTGCACATGCAGATGCACACAGGGAAGGCCTGCAGCGATGAGATCTTGTAGTTCTTGAGCAGTCAACTTAGCCTCGAATCTTGAAACCGATACGCAGTAAATACGCAGCCACAGCAGAGATGATCAAGAGGCTCACGCCCACTAAGCCCAAACTCAACCAAGGCGAGACATCGCTTTGGCCAAAGAAGCCATAACGAAAACCGTCAATCATGTAGAAAAACGGATTGAGATGGCTCACCTTTTGCCAAAAATCAGGGAGTGAATGGATGGAATAAAACACCCCACTCAAAAACGTCATCGGCATAATGATGAAGTTTTGGAAAGCCGCCATTTGGTCAAATTTTTCAGCCCATAAGCCGGCAATCAAGCCCAATGCGCCCAGCATGGCGGCACCTGTAAAAGCAAACACCAAGGCCCACAAGGGCTCTTGCGGCAGCAAAGAAAAATTAAGCGCTGATGACTGCCACACAAACAAGGCTGTAGCCAACAATACACCCATACCAACAGCAACGCCGCGCACCACGGCTGACAAGGTGTAAGCAAAAAACCAACTCCAGTGCGACAGCGGCGTGAGCAATAAAAACACCAAGTTACCCATTATCTTGCTTTGCACCATCGAGGACGAGCTATTGGCAAACGCGTTTTGCAACACGCTCATCATCACCAAACCCGGAATAAGAAAAGCGGTGTAACTCACACCGTCATATACCTTGACATGGTCCTCTAGTACATGGCCAAAGATCAGTAAATACAAGACGGAGGTCAGCACAGGTGCGCCTACCGTCTGGAAGCCAACTTTCCAAAATCGCAACACTTCTTTGTAAAACAGCGCACGCCAGCCGGTCATACCGTCTCCTTTGGAGTGTTGGCGTGCATCACGTCTAAGAAAACATCTTCTAAATCTGCTTTACGAATCTCTACATCTTCGGCATTCAAACCCGCTTCACGCAAGACAGCTAAATGGCGCTCGATCTCAAGCGCGTCATGCGCGGGTAACTGCACGATGCGCCCCGTCACGCGCGCTTTGGCAGCCAAAGCGGGAGGCAATGTCGCATCCAACTTGAAACGCAAGACATTGCTGGAAGCGGCTTTGAGCAGTTCATCGGTTCTATCGAGTGCTACAACCTTGCCGTTTTTCAGCATGGCGATGCGTTGGCATAGTGCCTCAGCTTCTTCAAGGTAATGTGTGGTCAACAAAACGGTGTGGCCAAGCTTGTTAAGTTTGGCAATGAATTGCCACAAGGTTTGGCGCAACTCAACGTCAACACCAGCAGTGGGTTCATCCAAAACAATCACAGGTGGCTTGTGCACCAGAGCTTGTGCCACCAACATACGTCGCTTCATACCGCCGGAGAGTTGGCGCATATTGTGGTTGGCTTTGTCGCTAAGGCCTAAGCTCTCGAGCAACTCGTCAATCCACGCATCGTTGTGTGTGACACCGAAGTAACCCGACTGAAACCGCAAGGCCTCGCGCACATTGAAGAACGGGTCAAACACCAACTCTTGCGGCACGACGCCGAGTTTTTTGCGCGCCTCGGCGGCTTGGGTGTTGACATTGGTGCCAAGCACCGAGACTGT
This sequence comes from Burkholderiales bacterium, assembly GCA_005786815.1. GTDB lineage: Bacteria > Pseudomonadota > Gammaproteobacteria > Burkholderiales > Burkholderiaceae_C > Limnohabitans. The sequence continues at coordinate 1,216 of SYDB01000064.1, read as the reverse complement.
GCCCGAAGTGGCTTTGGCCAATCCAGCCAAGATACTGATGAGGGTCGTTTTGCCAGCGCCGTTGGGCCCGAGCAATCCAAAAAACTCGCCTTGCGCAATATCAAAACTCACACCATCGAGCGCCTGAAAAGGCCCACGGGCGGTTTGAAAAGTTTTGGAAACGGATTGGAAGGAGATGGCTGGCATGGGAAGCCTTATATTTTAAGGCTTTGCCAAGGGCTCGCCTGAATACGCTTAGTGGAGCAACTCCGTCACACCGTAGACCTGCGCCAAGGCAAGCAATCGTTTTGGCAGTCCAATCACTTGAAATTGACCGTCTAGTTCAAGCACGGTGCGTCGGCAGGCCAACACCACCGCCAATGCCGAGGAGTCAAAGTGCTGCAGGGCAGACGCGTTGAGCGACACCCCCCTATCTGCTGCCAATTGAGACATGTTGGCAGTCAAGTTATCAGCGACAGCCTGCGCTTGGTCTTGCATGATGGTGGCTGGTAAAGCAAAGATGGCAGACATGGTGACCATATCTTATTTTCCTTGAACCTTAGCCGCATTGGATTTGTTGCGATCAGACAAACTCGCGATCAAGCCGTCTACGCCTTTGGCGTTTATTTCTTGCGCAAACTGGCTACGGTAGTTGTCGACCAACCAAACGCCCATCACATTGAGGTTGTAAATGCGCCATCCTGTAGGTGCATCAGGCGCCTTTTCTACGCGGTAATCAAGCTGGATAGGCTCTCCTTTGCCACGTACTTCGGTACGCACAACAACTTCTTTGTCATCTGGTGCAGCGCGCACAGGCTTGATGACGATGGTTTGGTCATTGAATTGGCTCAAAGCGCCAGAGTAGGTGCGCACCAACAAGGTTTTGAATTCTTCTTGCAAGCGTTTTTGCTGCTCAGGCGTGGCTTGGCGCCAAGTCGGCCCCACTGCAGAGGCCGTCATACGTAAAAAATTAACGCTGGGCATCACTTTTTGGTCCACCAGCACAACGATTTTGTTGATATCGCCTGCCGCAATCGATTTGTCAGTTTTGATCGCATCGATCACATCACCGGACAGACGTTTGATGAAGGCCTCGGGGGTGTCGTCAGCAGCTAAAGCGCTAGTCAGTAGCCCCGAAGCCAGCGTTGCGCTAATCAGCATTACGCCCATCAGTATTGCGCCAGTCAGCATGCGCGGCAAGCGATGAAGCATAAAAGTTAGGTATTGCATAGTGGGT
>SYDB01000063.1 GCA_005786815.1 Burkholderiales bacterium | reverse complement strand
TTGTTTGTATAAAAAATTCCAGCTCCTCTTTTGCCAAATGTCTGCCCGTGCTGTGCGCTCGTTCCAACACCTGCCAATAAAACCTGTAACTCGCGCGGTCGTGTAAGTGACCTTGGTGGCTGATCGGCGCCCACTGCGCCTTAAATCCTGCCAAGACGATTTCGCTAGCCAACTCTATTTCTGCGGCTTTGGGCGACAAAGCCTCTAGTATGGGGCGGATTTGTGACGGATGGATGCTCCACATCCTGGTAAAGCCGAATTCTTGTGAAGCACGCTCTGCTGCGGCACGCATGGCGTTGGTATCGCTGAATTCGGTCACCACACAGTGCGAAGGCACTTTACCGTGGGCGTGGCATGCGCTTGCTATTTCCAACTTGGCCCGCACCACTAATGGATGGCTGAACTGCCCCGCAGACTGCATGGCTTGCGCAGGTATCGCGCCGTTGTGGGTAGACACAAAGTCCATCAATCCAAAGCTCAAAGACTGAACGCGGGAGCGCCCTGCAATCGCAAAAGCGTTGTGCACTGCGGTGGGTGATTCGATCAACACGTGGATAGGTAGGTCTTTAGCGCCAGCAGCGATTAAGGCGCGCTCAGCAAACTCAACTTCAGCCAGCGACTCCACCTTAGGAATCATGATGTGCGACAAGCGCTGTCCAGCTTTGCCAGCAATGGCCGCAATATCTCCCTCAAAACTAGGATGGTCCACCGCATGCACGCGCACCGCAACGCGAGCGTTTGCGTCAGAAGATAAAACAAGTTCTGTCACCAACGCAGCATGCTCGGCTTCTCCGCCCACAGGTGCACCGTCTTCACAATCAAGGGTGACATCAAAGACGCAGGTACCGAATTCCTGCGTCATCTCAGCTTGCAGTTGCAAGCTTTTGCGCATCCGCACTTCGACGCCGCTGTAGTGATCGCACACAGGGATCACGACACCAGAGGCCTGGGCCCCTAGCAAGACGTCGCGCGGATGGCTCAAGTCAGTCTCGCGAGAGATCAGACCAAATGGGCCACGCCCGCTTGTTCGTCGGTCAACTCTTTGAGAGTTTTATCTATGCAAGATTGGCTGAAGGCGTCAATTTCCAAACCTTCGACCACTTTGTATTGGCCGTTTTCGCAGGTAACAGGGAAACCAAACATCACGTCTTTCGGAATGCCATACCAACCTTGTGAAGGAATACCCATCGTCACCCACTTGCCGTGGGTGCCGAGCGCCCAATCACGCATATGGTCGATGGCAGCGTTAGCAGCAGATGCGGCTGAAGACAAACCGCGGGCTTCAATGATGGCCGCGCCACGCTTGCCCACCGTTGGCAAGAACACATTGGCGTTCCATTCTTGGTCGTTGATCATGGTCTTGACCGATTGGCCGGCAATCGTTGCGAAACGGTAGTCGGCGTACATCGTGGGCGAATGGTTGCCCCACACGCACAATTTTTCGATGTTGGCAACGGCTTTACCAGTCTTTGCAGCGATTTGGCTCAAAGCGCGGTTGTGGTCCAAACGCAACATGGCGGTGAAGTTGCCTGGCTTCAAGTCAGGCGCAGACTTCATGGCGATGTAGGCATTGGTGTTAGCCGGGTTGCCGACTACCAACACTTTGACGTCGCGCGATGCAACAGCATTTAAGGCCTTGCCTTGTGCAGTGAAGATGGCGCCGTTGATGGCGAGCAATTCAGCGCGCTCCATGCCAGGGCCGCGTGGACGTGAACCGACTAAAAGGGCGAAGACGGTGTCTTTGAAGGCAGTCATAGGGTCCGAATGGGCCTCCATGCCTGCCAGCAAGGGGAATGCGCAGTCTTCGAGTTCCATCATGACGCCTTTGAGGCCTTTTTGGGCTTTTTCATCAGGAATTTCCAGCAATTGCAAGATCACGGGCTGGTCTTTGCCCAGCATTTCGCCTGAAGCGATACGAAACAACAAGGCGTAACCAATTTGGCCAGCAGCACCGGTGACGGCAACGCGAACAGGCTTTTTGCTCATGATGAAAACTCCAAAAGTAATAAAAAGATGGCTTTCTGCGAGTTTACCCGCGAAATCGACAAGCTAGCAGTGTCTTATGTCTTATAGAAGATATGATCCAGCCCATGGACAGCCTCACGCCCGCCTTCAGCCCTCTTTACCAGCAAATCAAAGATTTGATCTTGCAAAGCCTGCAAACTGGCGACTGGAAGCCTGGGGACGCCATTCCCAGCGAAATGGACCTCGCCGCCCGCTATCGGGTTAGCCAAGGCACGGTAAGAAAGGCGATTGATGAGTTGTCTGCAGACAACCTATTAATACGCCGCCAAGGCAAAGGCACTTTTGTCGCGACCCATGCGGAACAACAAGTTCAGTACCGGTTTTTAAAACTCCAACCCGATCACGGGGAAAGCCAGCAAGAAGGCCCAGCTGACCGCACCATCATTGACTGCAAGCGCCAAAGGGCCAATGCGGATATCGCCCGCTCCTTGAGCTTGCGAGCCGGAGATGCGGTACTCCAAATCACCCGAGTACTCGCATTTGCAGGTATTCCAACCATTTTGGAAGACATTTGGCTGCCCGCCGCGCCCTTTAAAGGGCTGACGGCAGAGCGTCTGAGCACCTACCGTGGCCCCATGTATGCGCTGTTTGAGACCGAATTTGGGGTTCGCATGGTGCGTGCCCAGGAAAGTATCCGCGCCGTTAACCCAGATGACGCTCAGGCAAAGCTTTTGGGCGTGTCTGTTCAAACCCCGTTATTGAGCGTAGAACGCATAGCTTTTACTTACAACGATGCTCCCATGGAGTTACGTCGTGGTCTTTATCGAACTGATACGCGTCACTACTTCAACGCGCTGAGTTGACTTGAAACCCTCATGTCAGCAAGTTAGTTAGGTTGCAATAGAATCAAAAATTGTTTAAGTATCCAGACAAACCCCAATAAGGATTTCACCCATGACCGAGCTTGCCAAAAAGCGGCCTGAATTTAGAAATATCAACGCGCTGTTGGACCTTCCCACCTACCGCCTACCCGCTGCTGGATTTGTTTCCATCTTGCACCGCATCAGCGGATTTGTCATGTTTTTGTTACTCCCCTTTTTGGTGTGGATGTTTGACACTTCGGTGTCGTCAGAAATTTCCTTCGCCAAATTCAAAGCTGCTTTTAATATTGGCGTGGGTTTTGTGCCCGGCATCTTGTTGCAGTTGGTCGCTTTGGTCTTGATTTGGGCCTACTTGCACCATCTCATTGCGGGTGTTCGCCACTTATATATGGACGCCCACCATGCGGTGAGCAAAGAATTCGGCAAATCCTCTGCCTTGGTGACCTTGGTCTTGAGTTTGGGGCTGACTGCCACCCTGGGCGCCAAGCTGTTTGGTCTTTACTGATTTCCTAGGAGCATTTCATGTCCGTGAATTACGGTTCTAAGCGCGTCGTCGTGGGCGCACATTACGGTCTGCGTGACTGGCTTGCCCAACGGGTTACTGCCGCACTAATGACTGCGTTTACTTTTATTGTTCTTGGTCAGTTGCTGTTGACTTCTGGCGAGATCGGTTACGACAAATGGGCTGGCATTTTTAGTGGCCAATCCATGAAGGCATTGACCTTTTCGATCTTTATTACCCTGACCTATCACGTTTGGGTGGGTGTGCGCGATATTTGGATGGACTACGTCAAACCTGTGGGTGTGCGTTTGTTGTTGCAAGTTTTTACTTTGGTTTGGCTGGTGTCTTGTCTCGGCTGGGCCATACAGGTTCTATGGAGGCTGTAAGTCATGACCGTTAAAAGTTCCATTCCCCGTCGCAAGTTTGACGTGGTCATCGTGGGTGCCGGCGGTTCAGGCATGCGCGCATCTTTGCAATTGGCACGCGCTGGCTTGAACGTCGCTGTGTTGTCCAAGGTTTTCCCTACCCGTTCACACACTGTCGCAGCCCAAGGTGGTATCGGTGCCTCGTTGGGCAATATGAACGAAGACAACTGGCACTACCACTTTTATGACACCGTAAAAGGTTCAGACTGGCTAGGCGACCAAGACGCGATCGAATTCATGTGCCGCGAAGCCCCTAAAGTGGTTTACGACTTAGAGCACATGGGCATGCCTTTTGACCGTAACCCAGACGGCACGATTTACCAACGCCCCTTTGGCGGCCACACCGCGAACTACGGCGAAAAAGCTGTTGAGCGCGCATGCGCTGCTGCTGACCGCACAGGTCACGCCATGTTGCATACGCTGTATCAACAAAACGTCGCTGCTAAAACGACTTTCTTTGTGGAATGGATGGCGCTAGATTTAATCCGCGACGAAAGTGGCGACGTAGTTGGCGTCACCGCCCTAGAAATGGAAACCGGCGAGCTCTACATCTTGGAAGCCAAGACCACGATGCTCGCGACCGGTGGTGCTGGTCGCATCTTTGCCGCGTCTACCAATGCGTTCATCAATACGGGTGACGGTTTGGGCATGGCAGCGCGCGCTGGCATTCCTTTGGAAGACATGGAGTTCTGGCAATTCCATCCCACAGGCGTAGCCGGTGCGGGCGTGTTGTTGACCGAAGGCTGCCGAGGCGAAGGCGCGATTTTGCGCAACAGCTTGGGCGAGCGTTTCATGGAACGTTACGCACCTGCTTACAAAGATTTGGCACCGC
>SYDB01000062.1 GCA_005786815.1 Burkholderiales bacterium | reverse complement strand
GGCCAATGCCAATACTGCCAAAAAGGGCAGCATAACCATTGCCTAGACATGCGTTTTTTTGGAAGCGCTATGCGCTTTCCGCATGTGCAAGGCGCGTTTCGTCAAATCTTGGTGATAGATGCATCTCAAGCGCATCCACTCCACGATTCCTTGAGTTTGTCTCTTGCCGCATTGGCCGAGCCTTTGTGTGTCGGTTTGCACGCCATCCAGCGCGCCGGCAGCGTGTTTGGTAAACAAGTGTTGGTAACAGGCTGCGGTCCGATTGGCACTTTGTTGATTGGCGCTTTGCGCCGCGCGGGTGCTGCGCGCATTGTGGCGGTAGACATTGCAGACACGCCACTCGAATGTGCCCGCGCCATGGGCGCTGATGAAGCCATCAATATCGCAAAACAGCCTGAAGCGCTCGCGCCTTTCGCGGTGAACAAAGGCGTGTTTGACGTAATGTTTGAAGCTTCCGGCAACGACCGCGCGCTGCGCAACGGGCTCGATGTTGTCGCGCCTCGCGGTGTGATCGTGTCGATTGGCTTAGGGGGTGATTCCACACTGCCACTCAATCAATTGGTCGGCAAAGAGTTGGAGTTGCGCGGCACGTTCCGCTTCCACGAAGAATTCGCAGTGGCCGTTCGTTTCCTCAACGAAGGATTGATCGATGGCCGTCCTGTTATTTCGCACGTGATGGACTTTGATGATGCGATCCATGCTTTTGAGTTGGCTAGCGACAAGAGCCAAGCTATGAAGGTTCAGATTAACTTTGGCGCAGAGGCACTTGTATGACTACATTTCAAAAAACCATTCTTTTTACCGACACCGATGGGCGCGCACGCTTCAAAGAGGAGACCGTTCCTTTGACAGAAGGTACGCCGCAATCGCGGTTATCGGCTTTGATGCCCAGTGGAGGCTATCAGCTTCGCCATAGCCCTGTGGGTTTTCGAAGCCAGTTCCATTGCAGTCCACATGGTCAGTGGGTATTTATTTTGAGCGGCCATATGGAAATTGGTTTGCAGGATGGCAGCTCACGCGTGTTTAGTGCGGGTGAACATTTCTATTCAGTGGACACCTTACCTGCAGGTGCAAGCTTCGACGAGAAAGTACACGGGCATTGGAGTCGCCAGCTTGGCACCGAACCCTTGGTTACTTTTTTCGTACGCGGTTAACCCGTTGCAAATTCGCATAACAAATATCCATTTGTAACGGCTTTATCACCCAACGCCATGGCCATTAAAAACATGCTCGGACACACGCTCGATTTGTTGGGCGAATCCATCGTGTCTGGCCACTACCCGCCTGAGAGCGCGGTGCCACCTGAAACTGTTTTGTGCAAAGAGTTTGGTGTGAGCCGCACAGTGATCCGTGAAGCTGTCAAATCATTGGTGGCCAAAGGTTTACTCAGCACAGGGCCGAAAGTGGGAACGCGTGTTTTACCTGCAGACCAATGGAATTGGTTTGACCCCAATGTAGTGGCGTGGAAATCAAAAATGGGTTTGACGCGTGAGTTTTTACGCGACCTACAAGATTTGCGGCGTGTGATTGAGCCTGCTGCCGTCAGACTTGCCGCGGAACGTGCGACTGCGCAAGACATTCAAGATATAGAAGCCGCTTACGCGGGCATGAAACACGCCATTGAGTTTGGCGGTGACTATGTCACACATGACTTGCTGTTTCATCAGGGCCTCTTGCGTGCTTGCCACAACCGAATGGTTGCGCAAATGAGTAAAGCCATTGGCGCACTTTTGCGCACCAGTTTTGAAATTACCACTACGCGCCCTAACGGCATGGCGCTCTCGCTGCCTTTGCACCGCGCCGTGCTCGATGCGGTGATTGCCCGCGCACCAGATGCCGCAGAAAAAGCGGTGTTGGTGTTAATCGACAGCGTGCGCGAAGACATTGAAACCGTTTTGGACTCCAACCAAAAGTTGCCGTCCGTCTCTCAACCAGCGTTGTCACTGCGCGCACCGCGTGCTGTGCGCGAGCATTCCCCTCGTCCTTAAGGAGTTTTCACCATGCGTTTATTGATCACCGGTGGCGCCGGTTTTGTAGGTTCCCGTCTAGCCCGCACCTTGCTTGCCAAGGGCGAGTTGAATGGCCAAAAAATTGAGCATCTCATCTTGGCAGACCAATTTCCTGCGCCAGCAGATCTCTCCGCCGATCCGCGTGTCAATGTGAAGACTGGACCATTGCTAACGCATTGCAAAGAATTAGAAACAGAAGCTGTGGACGGCGTGTTTCACCTTGCCTCTGCTGTCTCAGGCGAGTGCGAAGACGATTTTGAATTGGGCTTGCGCTCTAACCTCGACAGCACCCGCGCGTTGCTAGATGCCTTGCGCAAAAGAACTGAAGGCGGTGCCAAGCCCACGCGCTTGGTGTTTTCAAGTTCTGTTGCTGTGTTTGGTCCTGACGATGCGTATCCGATGCCTGCCATCATTGCTGACGACACCTTGCCAACACCACAAACCTCTTACGGTATTCAAAAACATATTTGTGAACATTTGATCGCCGACTACACACGCAAAGGTTATATCGATGGGCGCAGCGCGCGCTTGATGACGGTGACGGTGCGCCCTGGTAAGCCCAATGGCGCAGCGTCTTCGTTTTTCAGCGGCATTATTCGTGAACCATTGGCTGGTATTCCATCGGTGTGCCCCGTGTCGCCCGATGTTTTGCACCCCATGGCGTCGCCTCGCTCTACCATTGAGAGCCTGATCAAAGTGTATGAATGCACACGCGAGGCTTACGGTGGTCGCACTGCGTTGAACCTACCTGGCCTTGATGTCACAGTACAAGAAATGCTCGATGCCTTAGAGCGCGTTGCGGGACCTAAGGTGCGTGTATTGGTAACGTTCCAACGTGACGAACGCATTGCAGGCATTGTGTCGCGCTGGGCCAAAGGCTCTAGCTCGAAACGCGCTAACAGCTTAGGACTGTTTGCTGAAAAATCTTTTGACGACATCATTCGCCAATACATCGCCGACTGCCAAGCCGGCCCTCAGGCAGCAACCGCTTTGAAAGGCATGCAATGAACAATCTCGATTTAAAAGGCCGCGTAGCGGTGATCACTGGCGGCGCACAAGGTATTGGCTACGCGACCAGCGAGCGCATGTTGCGCTCTGGTGCCAGTGTGGTGATGTGGGATATCGATGCCGGCAAATTAGAAGAGGCCAAAGCCTCTTTAGGCAAACTCGGTAAGGTCAGCGGTTACGTGGTCGAACTCACCTCGGATGCTGCAGTGGGCGCCACCACCGCACAAACCATCCAAGACAGCGGACACATCGACATCTTGGTGAACAACGCTGGCATCACCGGCGGTAATGGCACCACATGGGATTTAGACCCGGAAGTATGGAAGCGTGTCATCGATGTGAATTTGATGGCGCCCTACTTCACCTGTCGCCACATCACACCGCATATGGTGTCACGCGGATGGGGTCGTATTGTAAATATCGCCTCTGTCGCTGGCAAAGAAGGCAACCCCAACGCCAGCCACTACAGCGCATCGAAAGCAGGCGTGATTGCGTTGACCAAATCACTGGCCAAAGAAGTCGCGACAAAAGGTGTGTTGGTCAATGCGGTAGCACCCGCCGCCGCCAAGACAGCCATGTTTGCCACCATGGCGCAAACCCATATCGATTACATGCTCAGCAAAATCCCAATGGGGCGTTTTGTAGAAGTCGATGAAATCGCTGCGATGGTCAGCTGGTTATCCAGCGAAGACTGCTCGTTTACAACGGGCTCTGTATTTGATATTACAGGCGGACGTTCGACGTATTAAGGGTTTAAAAACCTAGCCCTAAGTGCAAGGGCAAATACACCGCCATACCACCGATGATGGTCAGCAGCACATCGCGTTTAGCAAAGTAAATCGCTACGCCTGCCGCTGATGCAAACAATCGTGCGTCTTGCCAGGTGGTGATCAGCGCGCCTTGGCTCATCACAATTTCTGGCACGACAACAGCAGATAAAGCGGCAATCGGTGCGTATTGCAAACCTCTTTGTGCCCAATGGGGAAGTTGCCAATCTTGGTTTGACAAAAAGAAAAAGCTACGCGCGACCACGGTCACCACGCTCAAACCAATGATCACGCCGAGCATCCAGAGCTCATCCTGGCTCATGCTGCATTTCCTTGGATGTGCGGCTTGATACGCTCAAGACTCAAACACAAGATAACCGCAGCAGCAATGGCAACCACAATATTAAGTTTCAACGGCAAGGCATAGGCCATCACTGCCGCGATGCCCGCCACCGCAGAAGACACCATACGCAATCGCGTACTAGCCAAAGAACATTGGATTCCCAACAAACACAAAATGCCTGCAAACCCGAGGCCCCAGTTGGTCGGAATAAAGTTGGCCAAGGCAATTCCCAGCAAACTAGCACCCATCCAACTACCCCAGTTCAAGCAATCATTGCCTGCTAAATAAGCTTCTTGGGTTAATCGTTCTTCAGGTGTCTTGCCAGGGTGGTGAAAACGCTTGGTGAACAACACATAGCTGATATCCGCTGTGACATAGCCGTGCAGTAACCGCTCCCATCGTGGAAGATGAATCAGGTAGGGGCGCAAATGCAAACTAAAAACAACGAAGCGCAAATTCACACAAAAACCAGTGACCAAAATCACCCATGCAGGTGCACCTGCCACGATCAGCGGTATAGCTGCTAACTGAGAACTCCCTGCGAAGACCAACAAGGTCATCGCGATAGAGGCCCACAAGCCCATGCCCGCTTTCACCATAGACACGCCCGTCATCAAACCCCATGCAGCAATACCCAAGGCTTGGGGAGCTAGTTCACGCATGCCTATTTTGAATTCGGGGTGCTTGTATATCTTGGGCGCCAAGAACATCATGGCGCAGTTACCTCACACACCGATCCCACTTTGATATCAAAACCTCTTAAAAACTCTGCTACAGCCAAACGCTTGCCACCAGCTTTTTGTAATTCGGTGATGCACAAAACGCCTTCGCCGCATGTAATACGTACACCGCTATCGTCAGCGCTCAAGACAGATCCAGGGGCATTCGTTGTAGTTTCGGTATCTGCACCTCCATCTGCAACAACGTACGCGCTCCAAACCTTGATAACTTCACCATCGGCGTGAAAGGTTGCCACGGGAAATGGATTGAATGCCCGCACGCGTTGCGCAAGTTGCTTGGCGCTTAAGCGCCAATCCAACGCAGCTTCATGTTTTTCAATTTTGTGCGCGTAGGTGATGCCATCCATTGGCTGCGGTGTACGCACCAACTTATTGAGTTGGGCATCCGCAAGCGTTTGCACAATCAGCGCGCCGCCTATGTCAGCCAATTTGTCATGCAAGCTTGCAGTGGTGTCTTGTGGCGAAATCTCTATTGGTTGGGTTAATAACATATCGCCCGTGTCTAAACCTGCATCCATTTGCATGATGACGACGCCTGTATTTTTGTCGCCTGCTTCAATAGCGCGATGAATCGGCGCCGCACCTCGCCAGCGTGGCAACAAAGAAGCGTGGATATTCAAGCAACCCAAGCGCGGCGTATCCAACACCCACTGCGGCAATATCAAACCATAGGCAGCAACCACCATCGCATCTGCTTGTGTGGCTTGTAAAAACTTTTGTGCGGCTAATGCATCTTCGGGAAATTTACCGTCAAGGCGCAAGCTGCGTGGTTGTTCCACTGCAATGTGGTGTTGCAAGGCCAATGTTTTGACGGCGGAGGCCTGCAACTTCATGCCGCGTCCAGCAGGACGGTCTGGTTGCGTCAACACACCACAAATGGTGTGGCCTGCTTGGATGATGTGTTGCAGCGCAACTGCAGCAAATTCGGGCGTGCCGGCAAACAGAATGCGCATGCAGTGTTTCTCGCTTTATTCGCCGTCGCGCAAAGCTTTGAGAAACTTGGTTTTGATTCGGCCTCGCTTCAAAACAGACAAATATTCCACGAACACCTTGCCCATGAGGTGATCGAGTTCGTGTTGGACGCACACAGCGAGCAGTCCGTCGGCTTCAATTTCTTGGAGCTGGCCTTCTGCATCTTGGGCTGTTACTTTGATAGCGGTTGCGCGCTCTACCCCGTCATAAATTCCAGGCACGGACAAACACCCTTCTTCGCCTTTGACACGCTCTGCGCTCATCCAGGTAATGGTTGGATTGATAAGCACCATAGGCTCGTTTCGGTTTTCAGAAACGTCCATCACCACGACCCGTTCATGCACATTGACTTGCGTCGCGGCCAAGCCAATGCCATTAGCGTCATACATGGTTTCCAGCATGTCTGCAACGAGTGTGCGAATGCGCGCGTCAATCTCTTGGACGGGCTTTGCCACGGTCTTTAATTTAGGGTCTGGGTATCGAAGAATGTCTAACTTTGCCATCTGTAGATTGTCGTTACTTTAAAAGTTTGTGACCAATACATAAGTCTACCCGCCCACGGAAATTTCACAATCTTCGGTTTTGACTGGGGCCACTATGCAGATGGATGAATTCGAGTTGCGCGCTTGGTTGCGCTTGCTACTCACCCCTAGCATTGGTAACGCGTCTGCTCGACGTTTACTGACGCGCTTTGGTAGCGTTCAAGGCATCTTTGAAGCAACTGCATTGGAATTAACAGAAGTAGTTTCGCGTGCACAGGCCGAAGCCTTGTTGCAGCCACCTGTTTTATTGGACGCACAAACCGTTCGAACGCTTCAATGGCTATCGACACATCCTAAAAACTTACATGCCCAGCGCGCTTTATGGCACATAGGGCATTCTGACTACCCTGAACCGCTTCTACATTTAGCGGATCCACCTTTGTTGCTCTATGTAGAAGGCCAAATTCAACAAACACTCGGGCCTGCTGTGTCGGTGGTAGGCAGTCGCAACCCCACGCCTCAAGGAAAGCAAACCGCCATGCAGTTTGGACGTGCACTTTCTGAGGCAGGAATATGCGTCGTGTCTGGCATGGCTTTAGGTGTTGACGGAGCTTCGCATCAAGGCGCACTGCAATTTGCTAAGCCCCAAGCCCCAAGGTCATCTGCATCAAATTCATTGGCAACGGGAACAAGCGCATCGTATTGGACAACCGTTGGTGTTGTGGGTACAGGCTTGGATCAGGTGTATCCAAGACACCACGAAGCGTTGGCAAACGAGGTCATTGCACATGGTGTGTTGATCAGTGAATACCCGTTAGGCACGCCACCACTAGCCGCAAATTTTCCACAACGCAACCGCTTAATTGCAGCTTTGGGGCTGGGAACTTTGGTAGTGGAGGCGGCGATGCGGTCTGGCTCGCTCATCACTGCGCGTATGGCGCTCGATATGGGGCGCGAAGTCATGGCCGTGCCTGGCTCTATCCATGCGATGCAATCACACGGATGCCATTGGTTGATTCGACAAGGCGCGAAACTTGTTGCAAACGTCAAAGATATTTTGGAGGAATTGCAAATTCACACTTCCACCAATGGAGGTAATAACCCTAACGCAATGGGTTTGCCACCAACATCACAGCCGCACCCCTTTTTAAAGCAGATGGGCTTTACTCCCATTAGCTTCGATACCTTACAAATGCATTGCAAGTTAGAAACTGCGGAACTGCAATCTGTGTTGCTAAGTTTAGAACTTGAAGGCCATGTAGCGCGTTTACCTGGCGGTTTGTTTCAAAGGCTTGGTTCAACGTCATAAAAACCATGTATATTGGAGGCAATGTTTGAAGTACTCGTGTTTGTTTACGAAAACTACTGGCGCGGCGATGCATGCCCTGAGCTGCATCACTTGGGACGCAAACTCAGCGCTGTCGGTTTTGAGATGGAAGATATCCAACAAGCCTTGCAATGGTTGGACGGCCTCAACATCGCTTCACACCAAACAGAACTCATTGACATACGTCAATCGATACCTAAGCAACACACCCAATCGCCTGAAAGTCTTCGCGTCTATTCTTTCGCAGAGCAAACCCATTTAGGTGCAGCGTGTTTAGGCTTCATTCAGTTTCTTGAGTCTGCTGAAGTACTCTCGCCCCATATGCGCGAGATAGTGCTAGACCGCGCGATGGCAGTACCCGGACACCCGATGTCATTGGACGATTTGAAAATCATCGTCTTGATGGTGTACTGGAGTGTGGGCTTAGAGCCCGATGCACTCGTCTTAGACGAGCTGTGCGACGACGACGATAGAGTCGCGCACTAGTTACGTTATTTTTTTCGTTACTTGTTAGCCGCTGGTAGTGACTTAAACGACAGCGCCAGAGTTGGGGTCCTCCGAATCACCCTCTACTTTCACCACTTGGCCTTTGATCAAGTCTTCGCGCTGAATTCCCAGCCACATCGCAATCGCAGCAGCCACAAACACCGACGAGTAAATACCAAAGCAAATACCAATAGTGAGAGCCAAAGCAAAGTAATGCAAGGTTGCGCCGCCAAACAACAACATCGAGAGCACCATCAACTGCGTACAACCGTGGGTGATGATGGTGCGGCTGATCGTGGCAGTGATCGCGTTGTCAATGATTTCAACTGTTTGCATTTTGCGAAAACGTCGAAAGTTCTCGCGTATACGGTCAAAAATCACCACGGATTCGTTCACGGAATAACCAAGAACAGCTAAGACCGCCGCCAACACCGGTAAAGAGAACTCCCACTGGAAAAACGCAAAGAACCCCAAAATAATGACCACATCGTGCAAGTTCGCGATGATGGCGGCGACAGCAAACTTCCACTCAAACCGAATGGCCAGATAAATCATGATGCCGACAACCACAAAGGCTAGCGCCTTCAAGCCATCAATCGCCAATTCATCACCCACTTGTGGCCCAACGAACTCGGTTCGACGCAATTGGATATTGGCGTCTGTCTCTTTTAAAGCAGAGAGCACTTGCTCGCTTTGCTGTGCGGAACTTTGACCTTTGGCAGGAGGCATGCGGATCATCACATCGCGCGCGGTTCCAAAGTTTTGAACTTGAACATCGTTCAAGCCCAGTTTGGCAATTTGCGCGCGTACCACGTTGAGATCAGCAGCCTGGGAGTAACTAACTTCCATCAACGTTCCGCCGGTGAACTCCACAGACAAATGCAAGCCACGGCTGAATAAAAAGAATACCGCCGCTATAAACGTGATGAAAGAAATAGCATTGAATGCCACCGCGTTCTTCATGAACGGTATGTCTTTACGGATCTTAAAAAATTCCATGGCGCTGAGTTCTTTCTAACGATGGGGGCTCAAGGGCGCCATACGGTGCCAATCGACACGCTTTGTAATTTCTTTTGACGGCCATACCAGAGATTGACCAAGCCACGCGAGAAGAACACCGCAGAGAACATGCTGGTCAAAATACCCAAGCAATGCACCACCGCAAATCCGCGCACGGGGCCAGAGCCAAATGCAAGCAGCGCCAATCCAGCAATTAACGTAGTGACGTTGGAGTCCAAAATCGTAGCCCATGCGCGGTCGTAACCTGTGTGAATCGCCGATTGGGGTGCGGCACCGTTGCGCAGCTCTTCACGTACACGCTCGTTGATCAATACGTTTGCGTCAATCGCCATACCGAGCACCAAAGCCATGGCAGCCATACCCGGCAAAGTCAAAGTGGCTTGCAACATAGAGAGCACTGCTACTAGCAACAACAAATTCACTGCCAATGCCACGCTGGAAATCATGCCAAACAGCATGTAGTACGCGCACATAAATGCGGTGACAGCGACAAAGCCCCATGTCACGCTGTTAAAGCCCTTAGCAATATTTTCTGCACCCAAGCTTGGGCCAATCGTGCGCTCTTCAATAATTTCCATCGGTGCGGCCAAAGAACCGGCCCGCAACAGCAAGGCTGTGTCATTGGCTTCGACCGTCGTCATACGGCCAGAGATTTGTACACGGCCACCGCCGATTTCAGAGCGAATCACTGGGGCTGTCACCACCTCGCCCCTGCCTTTTTCAAACAAAAGAATGGCCATGCGCTTGCCGACACTCTCGCGCGTCACGTCTTTGAAAATACGTGCGCCTTTGGCGTCAAGCGTCAGATGCACTGCGGCTTCTTGGTTTTGCGAATCAAATCCTGGTTGGGCGTCGGTCAGGTTCTCGCCCGTCAAGATAACTTGCTTTTTCACGATCACTGCTTGTCCGTTGCGCTCTAAGAAACGCTCCGTGCCAAAAGGCACCACACCATTGCCGTTCTCAGCACTGCGCGCTTCGGCGCTGTCGTCAACCATGCGGATCTCAAGAGTTGCAGTGCGCCCCAAAATATCTTTGGCCTTGGCCGTGTCTTGCACACCAGGCAGTTGCACCACGATACGGTCTGTACCTTGCTGTTGAATCACAGGCTCAGCGACACCTAGTTCATTGATGCGGTTGTGCAAGGTGGTGATATTTTGTTTGATCGCTTGCTCTTGCACACGGCGCGAGGCAACAGGGTTGATGGTTGCCATGAGTTTGAACTCTGCGCCATCGGGCGAGGCGGTCATTTGCAAATCAGCAAATTGCTCTTGGATTACGCGCTGCGCAGACTCCAGGGTCTGCATATCGCGGAAACGCACTTCAATTTTTTGTCCATCGCGGCTGATGCCGCTATGGCGTATATTTTTTTCTCGCAAGGTGCTGCGAATATCACCAGCCAAAGATTCCGCTTTTTTATTCAAAGCGGCAGGCATATCGACTTGCAACATAAAGTGCACGCCACCGCGTAAATCCAAACCCAAATACATGGGTGCCGCATGCATGGCGGATAACCAAGTCGGTGAACGCGCTAGTAGGTTGAGCGCGACCACATAAGAAGGGTCATTGGGGTCTGGAACCAATGCCTGTTGGATAGCATCTTTGGCCTTGATTTGCGCATCGGTACTATCAAAACGCACTTTCAAAGAACTACCCTCGAGCGCCAACAATTCAGGCGTCAGTCCCGCTGTTTTTAGTGCCGATTCGACACGCTCTTGCAGACCTAAATCGATCTTCGCGGAAGCTTTGGCAGCAGAGATCTGAACGGCGGGCGCTTCACCAAAAAAATTCGGCAAGGTGTAGAGCGCGCCCACCAACAAAGCGATCCCAAGGACCACGTACTTCCAAATAGCGTAACGGTTCATAGCGAATTCGCGTAAGGTGCGCGCTGGCTTTCAGGCAAAGGTCGGTTACTTGAGGGAACCTTTGGGCAACACTTGCACCACAGCATGTCGTTGCAGTTGCACTTCTACGCCAGAAGCAATCTCGAGCGTTAAAGTGCCTACATCCAAATGTGTGACCTTGCCGAGCAAGCCACCCGCTGTAGCGATTTCATCGCCTTTGGCGATGGCGTCGATCATGGCCTTGTGCTCTTTTTGGCGCTTCATTTGTGGACGGATCATCACAAAGTACAGCACGACAAACATCAAAATCAAAGGCAACATGCCAGTGAGGGAAGACATCACATCACCACCAGCGCCAGCGGCCGGTGCGGTTTGGGCAAAAGCAGAAGAAATTAACACGTGGGCAGCTCCAAAAAATTAACGCCAATCAGACACAACGCGCGCCTTTATAAGCAACTCGACATTGTATGCGGGCGATAGTATCAGCGCGGCATGGCGGCTATTCCCGCAAGCAGTTGGTCAGCGATCAACATTCCGGCATGGTCAGAGATGTGGTCGCCATAGCTATATAAAAACTTACCGTTTCGCTCGATAGTGCACATATCCGCCGGTATGTCACACAAAACCGGCAACGGGTCATAGACAAGAAGTGCTGGGTTAGCCAGCTTTAGCTTCGTTATAAATTGCTGAAAAGGGGCAGTTCCCTTTATGTGATCGCTGTACTTAAGCTTGCAGTACGGGTTTTCTGCACGACGAAGTATCTTGTTGAGCGATTCAAACGGGGTCAATCCACCTGTGATACAGCTGTTGGGGTCTGGCAGAGTAGGGTTGTCGATCACAAAGACTACACGCTTACCTAGGCTTTGCCATTGCGTAATTTTCCGCGTGTAGGTGGCGACCATTTGATCAATCGCTTCCATATCTATCGCGGAATTAGCGATCAACCCCGTGTCTGCATCCAGAGGAAACAATCCGCGAAGCGCATTCGCCATCACGATGACCTGTAAGTTGCGATTGCTTTCTAAGGCATTAAAGGCGGCACGCCCCGCATCGTTATCAGCCCTGAGAACATTGATGGGCCCCAACATCAACCATCCGTGGTCAGCGGGCGACTTTCGCATGAGGCTGTAGACCAATGCCTCGCCTTTG
>SYDB01000061.1 GCA_005786815.1 Burkholderiales bacterium | reverse complement strand
GGTGATGTGAAACTCGCGCTGGCGTGCGGCGGGGATGCTCACCGGGGTGAGGCTAGGCGGTCAGAGTCGTGCTGGCGGCTGGCTGCGTTGGTGGCTGGCTCGCAGCGGCCGGCTCTGTGCGGAGCAGGGCCGCGATCGGAACTGCATGCGCGGCGACGAAGTCCGGCGGGATGGCGTTGCCGATCATCAGTGCGGCGGCCAGCTTGCCCCTGTCGAGCCGGAAGCGGTAGCCGGGCGGAAATCCCTGAAGCAGCGCGGCCTCGCGCAGGGTGACGGCGCGGTGCTGCTCCGGGTGCAGGAATCGGCCTTTGGAGGGGTTGTGGCAGCCGCCGGTGATCGTGGGGGCCGGGCGGTCCCAGGCCATCCGGCCATAGACGTCCTTGAACCCGTCGAATCCGGTGTGGCAGGCCAGCTGCTTGTCCAGCGCGGTGCGGCTCCCGCCGTCGGCCGGGACCTGGCGGATGAGCGCGACGATCCGCGCCGACCGCTGTTCGGGCAGGTCGTGCAGCAGGTCGCCGCTGCCGCCCGCCGGCGGCAGTCCGTCAAGTGCGTCCCGGACGGTGCGTCGAGCCCCGGTGCGGGGCGGCGCGCTCAGCTGCTGCCGCGCGCTCGGCGGCTAGTCCAGCAGCTCTCTCTGCAGAGGCTTTTGCCGCGGCTCTCTCTGCAGCCGCTCTGTCAGCAGCCGCTTTGTCCGCTTGGGTTTTCTGTGGGGGCTTTTCCTCAGGCGCAAAACGCATGGCAGCTGCACGCTCAGCGGCAGCTTTTTGCGAGGTTAAACGCTCTGCGGCTGCAGCTTTTTCTGCGGCAACTGCGCTATCAGCGGCTTTTTGTGCAAGAGCAGCTGCATTGCTGGCACTCTTTACTGCTTGCTCATAAGCAGAGGCTTGCAATTTATCGCGCGCTTGCAAACTTTGATTCATCTCCACGCGCATTTTTTGTATTTCAGTCAATACCAATTGCACAGGTTGCTGCTTGATTTTGTCGGCATCCATATTGGCAGCGATCTTGGCGTCCATAGCTGCCAAAGATTTATTCATGGCAAGCAATTTAGCGTCAATCAACTTGTTGTTTTGATCGGCCACCAAGTTGGGCATGGTGGACATCACTCGGCCAATTTCGTCTAAACGGTTAGCGACATTCTTCTGCGTGCTGTTGAGTTCTTCTTGTTTGTCTGTAATTTCAGAGAAATCAGAATTCGTTTTACCTATGGCACTGATACTTCCGTCGATTTCGATCATGCGCTTAGACATGGCGTATGTCATCACATCCAACTCTTTGATCGACTTGGTCATTTTCAAAGTGATACCAAAGAAAAAGCCCATAGCCACAAGCAAACACACGCAAATAGCACCCAGCATCACGCGAGAGTGCAAGACATTGCGGCGGTTGGTTTCTTCGATTTTGGCAACCACCATACGCATGGCGGTACTGACATCCGCAGCAATAGATGCTGAGCGTGTAGATACCTCCGCTGAATCTAAAACTACCGAGGTCAGCTCTTCAATTTGGCGAGCGACTTCGTTGCTGTCTAAGGATTGGTTGGCAATGTCTGTCAAACGCTCAGCAGTGGCATCTACGTCCAAAATCGGCTCAGCATCACCTTCAGACGTGTTTTCACCTGACTGCGCTGCGTCCTTCGCTTCGACTTCGTCCACCGGCGCTTCGAGCACGGCTGTGTCGTCAGTGTTTTTTTCAGCTTCCGCCATGGTTAACCCTTTGATTTTTCTTCTAGAACATCAAGCCGCATATGCAACTGTCTGATTTCTTCGGTTAGCTTTTCAGTACGTTTTTGAAATACCTCTATCCAAGTATCGACGTGACCAGGCATCTCTTGAGCGTGAACCTCGTCCAATATCGGCAAGGCGTCTAGCTCGTCCAAGACGGAAGCGCTGGCTTCTTTGACTGCGGGGGCTATAGGGTCTTCTGTGTCAGTGTTCGCTTGCTTAGCCTCCACTGGCGCAGGCTTGACCTGTTGCTCGTCCAAGGTAGGGACCTGGGCCAATTCCTTGGCAGAAAGTCCCTGCGCGTCCTCAGGCACGTTGGGAACCTGAATGCGCGGCACCTGGTCGGTTTCAAAAGCAGGCTCAAAGGTCTCATGGCCTTTTTTAGAGAGAACGTCGGCTTCGTTGCTAGACATGTGCGCTCCTTATTGCTTATCCCTTAGTTAGTTGGGCTTTCACAGACTTCACACTGCGTAACCAACCTTTTGCAAGCAAGGGGCTTGATTTCATGAATCGATCCGCCTCTGGCTTGGTCTCAAACGGGCCGGCCAACAAAATAAAGTAGCGTTTGTTTGTATCTTTTTTTCTGACCTGCATCACCCGCGCCGAAGCGTACGCCGCATGGCTGCGTTTGAAGGTCAGCATTTCTTCTTCCACATCAAATGCGGCAAGTTGCAAGACAAAGCCTTCATCAGGCAATTGGCTGACCCAATCTGCATCAGATACTTTATCGGCTTGAGCAGCATTAGTTTGAGCTTCTTTTTTAGGAGGTTCTTTTTTTTCTGGCTCTTTAGCGGGCGCAACCAAAAGAGGCTCAGAAGCTACTGGCGCTGCAACCATGCTGCCGCTCGCTGGAGTAGCTTGCATATCCATAGCACCGGAAGCTACGTCGCTTGCAGCTGGTGCCGCGCTGGACGCTACAGGTTCTGGCGCACTAGCTAAAGGCTCAGGCGCTGGTGCAGCGGGGGTCCCGCGTAACAAATATTTCTTGAAGAGCTCAGCTTCTTCCACCAGCATATCTTTGTACATAAAGCCAAAGACTGCCGAAGACATTAGCAACACAAATAGAACAATGCCCCAGCGCGGCTTGCGCGAACTGCGTTTGAAAACATCTGATTCAGTTGCTTGCGCATTTGTGGTGGCGACGCTTGCAGGAACGCCAAGAACTGGTGCGCCCAAAACTGGTTCGCGCGGCGTTTGTGCATCGAAAGCCGCAACGGGTGCAGCCTCTTGCGGTTTGGTGGGTGTTGATGCAGGCGCCGGTGCAGGTCCTGAAACAACCGTGGCTGAAGCAGGTGCAGGTGTAGGAGCAGGCTGAGCTTTTCTGCCAAGCCCAGGAATACGCCAAGACGTTTTCTTGGGCATATTGAGTTGCTTGAGCGCTTCCTCTGAGTCTTGCGCCGACATCGGTTGCAAAACAGGTGGCTCAGATGCAGGCGCAGCTTCTGGTGTGTCAGCCACCCAATCCGACAAAACACGTTTGGGTTCACCCGCTTTGGTTTCGACTTCCCATTGCAACAGGTTTTTACCAAACGCTTCTAACTTTTTATGGTAGTTGCCAGCGCTGTTGATCAGCAAAATGACGCTGATATTGCCTGCAGGGAATCCATTAACCAATCTTGCAAGCAGTTGCAGCTCGAACTCTTGCATCAAGATGGAATCGCGAAACAACAAAAAGCGGCGTGGCGCTAATTTTTTTTCTTTTTCAGTGGCTTGGTTGAGAGTGAGTTCCGACAAGATGTCGTTGAAGGTTTGCACCAACTGCTCTGAACTGGTGGAGGTACAAAACTCAATGTTCTGTTCGCCCGCAGCGCGCAAGCGTTCTTCAAAAAGACTGCCATAAAAATCCAACACCAAATCATGTTGGCTTAAAACAGCCAAATTGATGCTTCCTTCAGTCAACGATTTGAGAAGGATTTCAAACCGTAATCGGTCACCTGGGCTTTGGAAGATATCGGTCATACGGGCTGAATTGGGGATTAAGAGTTCATCAAAACACCGTTGGCATCAAATTTCATCTCGTCAGGAATTTTCGGGTCTGGCTTGATCACTTCTTGGCCTCTTCCGTAAGACTGGTTAAGACTGAACACAAAGGCAATCACCTGAGCCACAGCGTGGTAGAGCGCCTCTGGAATGGGGTGGTCTAACTTAGTCGTGAAGTATAAGGCGCGGGCTAGCAAAGGCGCTTCAAATAAATAGACACCATGCTTGGTCGCTTCTTCACGAATACGTGCAGCCAATCCATCATCGCCCTTGGCTACCAAAATAGGTGCGCCCTCACCGTTCGGGTCATACGACAAGGCCACAGCAAAGTGGGTTGGGTTGGTGATGACGACGTCTGCATCTTTGACCTTGGTCATCATCTTGTTATTCAAAATTTCGCGTTGACGGCGACGGATCTGACCTTTGACCTCGGGGTTACCTTCTGAGTTCTTCATCTCGTCTTTGACCTCTTGTTTGGTCATCTTGAGTTTCTTGTTCAATTGGTGGCGCTGCAATGGCACGTCCACCAATGCCACCAAGACCAAACCCAGACTCAACCAAAAACAAGAATCCACAATGATGGTGCCAGCAACCCTTACGGCTTGGCCTAAATCCATTTGCGAAATATTGGTCAAGTCGTTCAAATTGTTCATGACCGACACCAGCAATATGGCACCGACCACTAAAAACTTAGCGACAGCCTTACCCAGTTGAATCAATGCGTCAGTCCCAAACATACGCTTCAAACCAGTTATAGGGTTGAGCTTGCTAAATTTAGGTAGCGCGAGCTTGGGGGCGAAGATGAGCCCACCCGACAATGTGGTCGACAGAGCCGCAATCACTGCCATGATGGCTATCAGTGGCAACACAATGACAAAGCCATCAACGATGGCACTGCCAAAAATAGCGGGTAGTAACTCGGCTTTGTCCGTGATTTTTCTATCAAACTGCAATTGGCTTTTGAACAAACTTCCCATGCTGTTAAAAAGATACTGTCCCATCATGGTGAAGAACAAAGTCGCCATCACCATCATGGCCGCAGGCGCGAGTTCTTGCGAGCGCGCAATCTGGCCTTCCTCGCGCGCTTTGCTGAGTCGCTGCGCCGTCGGTTCTTCGGTTTTATCTTGGCTGCTTTCTTCTGCCATCTTGTTTACCTAATTAACTTCCTAAAAATGATCGCAGCATCAAAAACGCCTGCGTCCACACCCATTGGATACGCGAGACGTTGTTACCCATGGAGAAAATCAAAATGACAAATCCCACCAAGATCAAGGCGGGAAAGCCTACAGTAAAAATATTCAAACTTGGCGCAGCACGGGCCACAAATCCGAGGCCGATATTGATGAACAGCAATGTCATCATCACCGGCAAGCCGATCAATAAAGCACCTAAGAACATCATGGCGCTCCAGTTGATCATCTTGCCCAACATGTCTTGCGAGAAAAACTCTTGGCCAATGGGCAACAACTTGAACGACTCCAGCACCAGGCCAAACACAATCAAATGGCCCCCGATGCCAAGAAACACTAGGGTGCCCATGATGTTGAAAAATGCAGACAACACCGGCACGCTACCCATATTCGGGTCAATCATGTTGGCCATCGACAAACCCATCGAACCCGCTATCGCTTGCCCTGCCACCACCAAAGTGGCAGACGCGACTTGAAAAACCAAACCCATGGTTAGGCCAATCAAAATTTGGCGAAATATTTCCAGCAAACCCTCAGCGGTTAGTGGATCGATACGTGGAATATCGATTTGCTGTGACACAAAAAATGCCAATGCAAAACCTAAACACATCCGAATGCGCAGATTGACCGCGCGGATAGAGAAAATAGAAGTGAACGCTAAAAATGCAGACAAGCGCAACATCGGCCAAACGATGACCAAAAATTTTTCAAGAATGTCTAACAGCGCTACGTTCATGAGCCGACATCACATGAACAAATTAGGAATGCGCGTAAAGATGGCCTTGGTGTAGTCCACCATGGTGTTAATCATCCAACCACCCATGATCGAGACGGTCAAGCCAATCGCAAACACTTTTGGAATAAAACTAAGCGTTTGCTCGTTGATCGAGGTTGCCGCTTGGAAAATACCGACGACCAAACCCACCACCAAGCCCACGACAAGTAATGGTGCCGAGATGAGCATGGT
>SYDB01000060.1 GCA_005786815.1 Burkholderiales bacterium | reverse complement strand
TGCGCTGGCTGTTTGGTGGAGCGGCTTGTCGTTTGTCAACGCACTTTTGTGGGCGCTCTTGTTGTCACTGTTTCAATTGACATGGATGCTCGCGCAAAGCATGCATTTGCGTATGGTAGGCGTTTGGGCGCAGGCGGGAGTTCGTGTGTTGCCTCCACTAATGGCTTTGCTGGTTGCTGTTGCTGCGGTTTTCATGCAATGGAGCGGACCAGCACTGTTGGCTGCTGCATTGCTAGGTTATGCCGTGGGTGCGGCTTGGTTATTGCCTTCGCTCCTTGCCCATTGGCAAGCCAAGTTTGACAACGTATCGACTAAAACGGTTGAAGTTGCACTTTCATCAGCCCTGCAAGACCCATCGGATGCATCCATTGCTCCTGTCTCTGGAGATAACCGCTCAGCCACCCTGCGCATGGCACATACGTTGGCCGATGCATTACTCGCTACCGCTATCGTGGTGGTGTGGCAGCGTATGTATGGCGCACAAGAAACTGGATGGATGGCCGCACCACTTCGCGTCATGGGCTTTGTGCCTGCGGTGGTGCATATGGCTTGGGCGCAGGTGTTGTTGGCACAACCTCAACACGCGCGCACCAATCCTTTGGTGGTGGGGTTAGCAGGTTTTGCCAGCGTGGCGCTATTGGGTGCTGGCTGCGCGGTTGCGCTGGAGTTTGGGTGGCTGGGGGAGCAGTGGCAAGGCGTTTGGCCTTATTTGTTGCCGATGGTACTTTGGCAGGGGAGTGCTTGTGTTGTTGCGGCGCTAAGCTATTTGCCGTTTGAGGGCGACTATGCGCGAAGGTACTCTTGGACGTGTATGGCTGTAACTGCGGCACAGGGAAGTATTTTGTTGGTCCCTGTGTTATTTAGCTTACAAGCAACTGCACAGAACGCGATGTTAATTTTTGCAGTCACTAGCAGTATTTGCCTGTTAGCCATGGCCGCTTGGTTGCGCCAAAGACATTAAACCTTTTCAAATTCCCACAAGATATGTGACAGACCTTCTCTAAAAAGAAGCCTATGCCATCGCCGACCTATTTTTCTGAGTCCAGAGCCAGGTTGCATCATTAGATTTGTCGGCGCATCCACAACGACATTGATCTCTTTAAATTTACCAGTGAATCCATACTGGGAAGCCGTTAAATGTGGTTCTACAAAATAGCGATGGCTAAAGCGGGTAATAAAATTCACATGGGTTGGATCGGTAAACGCATCGCTGTGCGGATATACAGGTGAGATCGCAAAAAGTCTCCCGTTAGGTTTGAGTACGCGGTGAATATCGTTCATTAGCTCGATAAATGAATTTCTTGTCTGTAGGCGTCCAAAAGTCACCTGCCTTGGAATATGTTCTAAAAAATTAATGGCTGAAATAGAGTCAAAAGTCTCATCTTCAAAGGGAATATTCTCGAAAGCAAGATCAGCCACTTTGAAATCCGTAAAGGGCGCAGTGTGTGCTCCATCCGGTTGAATAATGTCACATCCAAATACTTGGTCTGCGTTATATGGATTGTGTGGGTTGTGGCCACAACCTAAGTCAAGGTGCTTCATCATTGAAGTGTACTCATTAGAATCGAAGGTATGCCTAACTACACCGTAACCTTCGCCACCCTCAACTGCCTAGACTACACCAAGCAGTGCGTGGACAGTTTGCTGGCGTCCGGAGTAGATGCTAGCCGCATCGTCGCTGTAGACAACGCCTCTATCGATGGTACCCAAGCGTACTTGCAGCAACGTGGCTTAGGTGCCGCCATTTTGAACCGCCAAAACCTCTCATGCGGAGCCGCGTGGAACCAAGGCATCTTGGCGCAACAGAGCGAGTGGACGATTGTGATGAACAACGACATTGTGGTCGCGCCAGGTTTTGCGCAGCGTTTGATTGAATTCGCCGCTACTAACCAACTCCAACTCGTCTCCCCTGCACGCATTGACGGTACAGCGGATTACGACTTCCCTCAATTTGCAGAACAAGCGCAACACACTACTGCCAGCGCAGTGCGCCGTGGATCCAGTAATGCCATTTGCATGTGCATCCACTGGTCGCTCTTCAACCAAATTGGCTTCTTTCGCGCCAACCCGACTTTGCTGGGGTTTGAAGATGGATTGTTTTACAACGAAGTGCGCAAGCACAACATTGCACACGCTACCACCGGCAGCGTATGGATCCACCACTTCGGCAGTGTGACCCAAGAGCATATGAAAATGGTTTTAGGTATTCAGAGCCAAGATGTACTGGTCAAGGTCAATGACAGAAAACTCTATGGGCAAAGTTGGTTGGAGCGCAAGTTGTATCGTCGCAACTTGAAACGCGCGCACCTTGCGTGGCGCGCGCAAGAACTGCGCGACCATGGAATGACGTTACACGGAACTAGAGATAAAAATGCGTTCGTTTGGCTCTAATTGGCGTCGATGGGAGTTTTGGAAAGAGCTGATTAGTTTTCGCTCTTTGGTGATTGTGTCGCCTGTTTTTTTGCTTACTGTGAAGCACTGGACAAATTTAGTTGTACTAGTTGTGTTTGTGGGCTCTTTGTTTTTTTTACTTCGAAGGAAAGAGCCCCTTCTTCATGACACCGATGAATTGATACGTTGGCGCTGGATTATCGCGCTGACCTTAACTGGGCCTGTGTTGGCAGTAGGTATGGGACAACTGCTAAGGGGTGAGTTTTATCCGCCTAATTTTGATGCACCTTTGAGGATTGCTTTGTGTGCGCCTATTTTTTTGGCTATTTCACGTGGAT
>SYDB01000059.1 GCA_005786815.1 Burkholderiales bacterium | reverse complement strand
GAGGGCTAGGGGGACGTCTACGTTGTGGGCCATGAGGTAGAGGACGCGGTCGTCGAATTTGCGCATGGCGGCGCCTAGGAGGCGACCTAAGTGGGATTGGCGCCAGTCTTGGTGTTGTGCTTGGTTTTTGGACATGTGTTTGGTGCTTGGGCGGTCTTCATGTGGACGCGGCGAGCAGCGGGTACTTGTTGCGGCTCCGCGCTTCGCGCTTTATGTCGCTCGCAACAAGCACCCGCTACTCGCCTTTTGGGGTGACGCTTACGGCGGGTTTGAGCGCTGCTCACATAGTAAGGCAAACTTACCAAAAAATCTATTTACTTCTTTTGACTTTCGGATAAAGTACTGGTCAAGCATCCAGCATGTTGATACATGCAGTAGCGGTCAATTTCGGTAACCCTTTGTTTTTAATGGAGATTTTTATGAATGCCAAGCCACAAGTCGTAGACAGCGAAAAAGCCAAAGCCCTGCAAGCCGCGCTGGCGCAGATTGAAAAACAGTTCGGTAAGGGCACGATCATGCGCCTGGGTGAGGGCGAGGTGATTGACGATATCCAGGTGGTTTCCACCGGCTCACTGGGTTTGGACATCGCATTGGGCGTTGGCGGATTGCCACGCGGCCGTGTGATCGAGATTTACGGCCCAGAGTCTTCTGGCAAAACAACGCTCACTTTGCAAGTGATTGCCGAGATGCAAAAGCAAGGCGGCACATGTGCGTTTGTCGATGCTGAGCACGCGCTCGATTCGCAGTACGCGCAAAAGCTGGGCGTGAATTTGCAAGACTTGTTGATCAGCCAGCCTGATACGGGTGAGCAAGCTTTGGAGGTGGTGGACAGTTTGGTGCGCTCTGGTGCGGTGGACTTGGTGGTGATCGACTCGGTGGCTGCGCTGACGCCTAAGGCTGAGTTGGAAGGCGATATGGGCGATTCCTTGCCTGGTCTTCAAGCCCGTTTGATGAGTCAAGCCTTGCGCAAGTTGACTGCGTCTATCAAGAAGACCAATTGCACGGTGATTTTCATTAATCAAATCCGCATGAAGATTGGCGTGATGTTTGGCTCACCAGAAACAACAACCGGCGGTAATGCGCTCAAGTTCTACGCATCGGTGCGTTTGGACATTCGTCGCACGGGCACGATCAAGCGTGGCGAAGAGGCGGTGGGTAACGAGACCCGCGTCAAAGTGGTTAAAAACAAAGTGGCGCCTCCGTTCAAGATGGCCGAGTTCGACATCTTGTTTGGCGAAGGCATTAGCCGCCAAGGCGAGATCATTGACCTAGGCGTGAACGCCAAGGTGATCGAAAAGTCTGGTGCGTGGTATGCCTACCAAGGCGAAAAAATTGGGCAAGGCCGTGACAACGCACGCGAGTTTTTGCGCGAGAACGAAGCCTTGGCTTTTGAAATTGAAAACAAGGTGCGCGAATCTTTGGGTATTCCATTGCTAGCTGAGTCGGTAGACGGCTTTGCTGCGAAAGAAGACAAAGAGCCGAAGGAAGTAAAAGAGCCTAAAGAAACCAAGGCGGCAAGACAAGCGCGTGAGGCGCTCGAAGCCGAGGCCTAATCTCCGTGGCGCGGTTGGCGATGAAGCCCTCCCTCAAAGGGCGCGCGCTGCGGCTGTTGTCGCAGCGCGAACATTCGCGCAAAGAGTTGGAGCAAAAGCTCAAACCCCACGAAGAAACGCCGGGTGAGTTGACCAAGGCGTTGGACTTTTTGGCGGCCAAAGACTTCATCAACGAAAAGCGTGTGGTCGAGTCAGTTGTGAATCGGCGTTCTACCAAGCTTGGGGCGGCGCGTGTTCGCCAAGAGTTAATGGCCAAAGGTTTGCCGGCGGACGATATTGCTGAGGCTGTGCAAACAATGCGGGGCACGGAGTTTGAGCGTGCCTTGGTGGTTTGGCACAAGAAGTTTGGTGCGCCTCCGATGGATGCATCTGAGCGTGCAAAGCAGGTTCGATTTTTGGTAAGTCGGGGGTTTGCGGCTGAGGTTGTGCGGCGGGTGGTTGCTGGTGCTGATGATCTGTAGGCCGTTCGGTTTCTTCTCCGCGCATTTGTCTCTTGTTCCGAAAAATCTCGTGCGCTGTGACAAGGCGATCACCCGGCACTTGTTGCGACTCCGCGCTGCGCGCTTTATGTCGTTTGCAACAAGCGCCGAGTGCTCACCTTGTCACGGGTTTCTGCGTTCGAGCAGCGGAGAGTTGAACTTTTGCTTTGCTTTGTTTTGTTTTTTTACTTTGAACTGCCACCGACGCTTAATCGCGATTGGGCTTTGTAAATAAGCTAATTCGGTCGGTATCGTTTTTATGAACCTGGCCTGCAAACAACCCGCGTCAAGGTGAGCGCTTGGGGCATGCTGCGAACGACATAAAGCACGCAGTGCGGAGTCGCAGCATGCCCCAAGTGATCGCCTTGGCGCAGCGCGCGCAACTACCTAAACCCCCAACATCAATCGCAAATTCTGCACAGCCGCGCCACTTGCGCCCTTGCCCAAGTTGTCTAGCCGTGCAATCAAAACGGTATGACGATGTGTTTCATTACCAAAGACCCGAATTTCTAAATCATTGGTGTCATTCAAAGCCGTAGCGTCCAGTTTGCCGTTATCCGTTGCAGGCAAAACTTTTACAAAACCTTCAGGGCTCTTCGCATAGTGCTTGAGCAATGCATCATGTAAATCTGCGGCTTTAGGTTTTCCAGGCAAAGCATCCAAATGCAACGGAACTTGCACCAACATGCCTTGCTTGAAGTTACCTACCGACGGTACAAAGATGGGCCGACGTGTCAATCCTGTGAAGGCCACGATTTCAGGTAAATGTTTGTGCTCTAACTGCAGCGCATAAGCTTCGAAAAGCGGGGCTTTGCCAGCTTCGTAGTCTTCGATCATGGTTCTGCCACCGCCTGAGTACCCGCTCACGGAGGGAAGGGTTAATGGGAAGTCTTTGGGGATCAGGCCAGCATCGACCAAGGGGCGCAATAAAGCAATCGCGCCAGTGGCGTAGCAACCGGGGTTGGCTACGCGTTGGGCGGATTTGACGGCTTGGGCTTGGGTGCTCGACAGCTCGGGAAATCCGTAGACCCAACCAGGTGCGACGCGATGCGCGGTGGAAGCGTCGATGATTTTGGGTTGTTTGCCACTCAGGCTGTCGACCATGGCGACCGATTCGCGGGCCGCGTCGTCGTGCAGGCAGAGGATGACCATGTCTACTTCGCCCATCAGAGCGCGTTTGGCTTCAAGGTCTTTGCGTAACGATGGATCAAT
>SYDB01000058.1 GCA_005786815.1 Burkholderiales bacterium | reverse complement strand
CGGGTGTTTTCATTTTTACTGCACTATTGTCTGGGTTGGGTGGCCGGAACAGCCCTACAACTTCAACAAGCCACCCTTTGGCCGGCTGCGATAAATCTCGCTGGCCTTTGTATCTCTATTTTGTTACTGTTCACACAGATACTGTGTAGACACCGTTTCACGCTACCCGTCTTGACGCAATGCTTTTTTGTGTTGGTCGTTTCTACAGCCTCTGCATTCTTTTTATGTGCAAGTCGTGCCCAGATCTTTCTTGAAAAGCAAATACCACCCAAACTAGAGGGGCAGGTGTTGGAGGTGGTGGGTAGGGTGACTGCCATGCCTCAGCAGATGCAGGCCAACATTCGTTTCCGGTTTGCAGTTCAGACGGCAAAGCTTATAAGTGGTGAGCTAGTAGAACTTCCTCCATTGGTCATGCTAGGTTGGTATAAGAACACGTCTTATACAAGCCCCTGGCCTGTTGATGTGCAGGCGGGTGATGTCTGGAAGTTTTCTATCAAACTGAAAGCTCCGCATGGCCATATCAATCCACATGGTTTTGACTACGAGCTGTGGTTGTGGGAGCAGGGTTTACAAGCCACAGGCTATGTTCGCCATGGCCCGCGTGATGCAATGCCTACATTGATAGAGCGCACATGGAAGCATCCAATAGAGCGCGTGCGGCAGCAGGTGCGCCGCTGGGTCTATGCGCAAGTGGGTGAGCAGCAGGCTGCTGGAGTCGTAGTTGCGTTGCTATTGGGCGACCAAGCGGCAATCGATCGCGCAGATTGGGACGTATTTCGCGCAACAGGGGTTGCACATTTGATGGCGATATCCGGTTTGCACATCACTGCCCTTGCTTGGTTGATGGCTAGATGTGTGGCTTGGTTCTGGCGACGGTCAGACATCTGGGCCAAGTATGCGTGGTGTATGTGGTTGCCAACACAAAAAGCTGCGATGGTTGCTGCATTTGTAGTCGCCCTGAGTTACAGCGTATTTACGGGCTGGGGTATTCCAGCACAGCGCACGGTGTGGATGCTGGGCGTTGTGTTGGCATTGAAATTTTTTGGCTTGCGCTGGCCTGCCCATCAGCTTTTATTGTTTGCAGCCACTGTGGTGTTGATTGCCGATCCATGGGCTTTGATGCAAGCAGGATTTTGGTTGAGCTTTATGGCCGTGTCGATTTTGTTTGTGGGCTCGACATCTTTTCAGTTCTTGCCTTCGCTTATCAGGGAGCAATTTTTGATGAGTGTCTGTATGGCTCCCTTATGCCTGTTATTTTTCCATCAAGTCTCCTTGGTTGGGTTTTTCGCGAACCTTGTTGCTGTGCCATGGGTCACCTGTGTGGTGACTCCCTTGTGCATGTTGGGCTTGCTGATTCCGTTGGCGTGGAACCTAGCCGCTTGGGCTGTATCGGGATTGGGGTTCTGCCTGGGCTGGCTGGCGAGTTTCTCTTGGGCGCAATGGTCTGCACCAGCTACACCCCTGTTGTTGGGAGTGCTGAGCATTGCAGGCATGTTGGTGTTTGCGATGCCTGTTGCCTGGTGGTGGAGGCTTTCAGGTGCGCTGTGTTTCTGGCCTGTCCTCAGCTGGCAAGCGCCTAGACCCAGCTATGGAGAGTTCGAACTCATAGGTGCCGACATGGGGCAAGGCCATGCGGTGTTGGTTCGAACGCATCAAAGTAGTTTGCTTTACGACACCGGCCCGCGCTACTCCTCAGAGACCGACGCAGGGCAAAGGGTGCTGGTTCCATTGCTCATGGCTCTGAGTGAACGTTTAGACCGCGTCATCATCAGCCACCAAGACAGTGACCACAGCGGTGGTGCGCGCAGCGTGCTCAAAATGCAACCGCAAGCAGATGTGCTTACCTCCATACCGCCAGAACATTTGTTGCGATCGATTCACCCTATGCAGACTTGCGTTGCCGGGCAAGAGTGGCAATGGGATGGCGTGCATTTTTCGATGTTGCATCCTCAAGAAACTGACTACGCCAAAAAACGCAAACCCAACGCTTTGAGTTGCGTGCTTCGCATAGAAAGTGCTTCTGGTATCAGCGCATTGTTGGTGGCAGACATAGAAGCAGCCCAAGAAATTCAATTGGTACAAAGCGGTATCCATTTGAAATCCGATTGGCTGTTGGTACCACACCATGGAAGCGCGACCTCATCAACCCCCAGCTTTTTAAAAGCAGTTTCGCCGACCATCGCATGGGTGCAAGCTGGCTACCGGAACCGTTTTGGGCATCCACGTCCCGATGTGATGACGCGTTATGAAACGCAAGGTATACGGGTTTACCAAAGTGTGTGGTGTGGCGCTTCGACTTGGCGCAGCGTCACGCCAGCGGTAGTGCAATGTGCGCGTGATGAACAAAGGCGCTATTGGCACCACGTACCGCCAATTGAAAGTCGGCACAACGACAAATGAAAATTAGATTTGCCCTTCGGTGAGGGTATCTAGTTGAAACTTGCCGCTTTTGTGCCACAACCAAGTTTCTGTGTAGCGCACACGACCAAGATGGACAGGTGCGGGAAATGGTTCTGCCGCTTTGATCGTGCGTTCTATTTCTTGGATGACTTCCGGCGCTTGCTTGGGTTGACGCATCCAGTCGAACGATTGGATTTTTCCGTCTTCACGCACTTCAAACGTCACGACACCAATGGCATACAAAAGCGGTGGCAACTTGCCTTGGTGAATACGATGTTGGTTAAAGCCATAAATATGTTTGGCTGCATCGAGTCGATATTCTTTTGGTGTGCGTGCAAAAGAGACGCGCGTTGGAAGGGGTTTTTTTTCTTCTACTACTACAGCAACAACAGGTGCTGGCGTTTCTACCATGGGAACAGCAACGCTAACTTGCTTGGGAGCAGAGCATGCAGCCAGCATGCACACACCCACAGCCATGATGATTTGCAACCTCGTAGAAATAGCCCGAAGTGGGCCCTGTGAAACCTCAGTGCGTAGCGACCGAACTATTGTTTGGGCGGGATGGAGGAATATGCGGGCAAAGAGCATTTGGACACGTTGAAATAATCCTCATGCCATTTTCTGCCCCGAAATCTGATTGGGATCGGGCGTTTTCCCTAGGATTTGCTGGCTTAGCCGCCGCGGCGCATCAAGTCGAAGAAGTCCACATTGGTCTTGGTGGCCTT
>SYDB01000057.1 GCA_005786815.1 Burkholderiales bacterium | reverse complement strand
GTTCCATACGCAAGGGTAAGGTTTCAATGCCTTGCAAAATCAACCAAGCGCTGTGCGGGCTCATGCACGCGCCAAAGTCTCGCAAGCCTTCACGGCGCGCGCGCAGTAGAAACGCACCAACCGTACTTTCTTCGGTGAACACCATTTTGTGAAAGCCTTCGTAGCTTTGCGACAACTCTGGGAACTTGCCGCTACGTTCCCAATCAAAGCTACCAGCGTCCACCACAACGCCACCAATCACCGTGCCATGACCACTCAAAAACTTTGTGGCGGAGTGGTAGAGCAAATCTGCGCCTAAATCAAATGGTTTGAGCAAATAGGGCGATGTCAACGTGCTGTCGACCAACAAAGGCACGCCCGCCTCATGCGCTATCTGCGAGACCGTTGGAATATCCAACACATCAAGCCCCGGGTTGCCCACTGGTTCACCAAAAAACAATTTGGTGTTGGGTCGAACCGCTTTTTTCCAACCATCGATGTCGTGAGGATGCACAATGGTGGTTTCAATGCCAAAACGGCTCATGGTGTAGTGCAACAAATTATGCGAACCACCATACAACGCACTGCTCGAAACAATATGTGATCCTGCACCCATCAAGGTGGCCACACTCAAATGCAAAGCTGCTTGTCCACTTGCGGTGGTAATCGCGCCAATGCCGCCTTCCAAAGCTGCAACGCGTTGTTCCAACACAGCGTTGGTGGGATTGCTGATGCGGCTGTAAACGTGCCCCGCGCGTTCCAAATTAAACAGAGAGGCAGCATGGTCGCTGGATTCAAATACAAACGATGTAGTGAGATGAATCGGTGTGGCGCGCGCACCTGTTGTAGGGTCAGGGCTTGCACCAGCATGCAAAGCAAGGGTGTCAAAACTTGGGTCGGTATAGCCAGGCATGGTTTCCTCGGGTGTATCAAGTGGGTTTTAAAGCGCATTGTGGGCTATATTTGGACACCCATGCGAGGAGGTTCACCATGAAAGTCAGCGATATTTTGCGCGTTAAGGGCGACAGCCCTTTGTTCACTATCGACCCGTCTGAGTCTCTGTCACATGCTGTCAACACCATGGCAACCAAAGACATGGGCTCCCTATTGGTGATGGAGCATGGCAACCTCGTGGGTCTTTTGACTTTTCGTGAGGTGATCATGGCCTTACATCGCCATGACGGCGCATTGGGCGATGCGAAAGTTAGAAGTGCCATGGACGACCATCCATTAACTTGTTCGCCTGATCACGAAATAGACCAAGTCCGCCTCATGATGGTGGAGAGCCATTCCCGTTACATCCCCATTGTTGAAAACGGCAAACTCAAAGGTGTCATCAGCTTTTACGATGTCGCCAAAGCGGTACTCGATAGCCACAACTTCGAAAACAAAATGCTCAAAGCTTATATCCGCGATTGGCCTAATGAGGAAGCAGGCGCGCAAGCGCAACCTGCAAAGGGATAGTTTTGCGCACTGGCGCGGATGGGATAATCGCGCCTTATGAGTGGAAATACCTTCGGAACCCTTTTTTGCGTCACCAACTTTGGTGAATCTCACGGCCCCGCGATTGGGTGCGTGATCGATGGCTGCCCGCCGGGCATGGCGTTGTCAGAGGCGGATATTCAGCACGACTTAGATAGACGCCGTCCAGGAACCAGTCGCTATGTCACCCAACGCAACGAACCCGACCAAGTTCAAATTCTTTCAGGTGTTTACGAAGGTAAAACAACGGGCACCCCCATCGCCTTGTTGATTCAAAACACCGACCAACGTAGCAAAGACTACGGCAATTTGTTGCAGACATTTCGCCCAGGCCACGCGGACTACACCTATTTCCAAAAATTCGGTATCCGCGATCCACGTGGCGGTGGTCGTTCTTCTGCACGTTTGACAGCACCTACCGTTGCTGCAGGTGCCGTTGCCAAAAAATGGTTGCAAGAAAAATACGGTACACAATTCAAAGGTTGCATGACCCAACTTGGTGATTTACCAATCCCATTTGAGAGTTGGGATCATGTGGGCCACAACCCGTTCTATGCACCCTGTGCAGATGTAAAAGTATTTGAAGACTATATGGACAGCTTGCGCAAAGCGGGTGACTCTTGTGGTGCGCGTATCCGAATAGTGGCGAGTGGCATGCCTGTAGGTTTGGGTCAACCCCTCTATGACAAATTAGATGCAGATATTGCCTACGTCATGATGGGATTGAATGCTGTCAAAGGCGTGGAGATTGGTTCTGGTTTTGCCAGCGTCGCGCACCGCGGCACCATGCATGGTGATACGCTCACGCCCCAAGGTTTTGCAACTAACCATGCGGGTGGTGTGTTGGGCGGCATCAGTACTGGGCAAGATCTTGAAGTGAGCATTGCCATCAAGCCCACCAGTTCTATCGTTAGTCCGCGTGATTCAATTGATCAAAACAGCCAAGCTGTTGAGGTGGTGACCAAAGGGCGTCATGATCCATGTGTGGGTATTCGTGCCACCCCCATCGCTGAGGCGCTTTTGGCTCTGGTAGTGATGGACCATGCGTTACGCCACCGCGCGCAGTGTGGTGACGTGCATGTAGATATGCCCGCTATTGCGGGGCGCATCGCTTAACAGTGCCAGCTATGGAAGACTCAGCGCCGTCTAGGCGTAATACGCTGTTTCCGTTTGCAGCCTTGTCTGCCAGTTACTTTTCACACATTGGCTTCTTCAATCCCTATTTACCTTTGTGGCTCAAGTCGCTGGGTCTGTCCATCACCACGATTGGATTGCTCACAGCTGTTCAATCGTTGACGCGTATCTTGGCGCCCTACGGTTGGGGATGGCTGAGTGACCACAGTACAGACAGTATCAACTTATTGCGTTATTGCGCAGGGGTTGCATTGGTATGCGCCACGGGCTTGTTTTTTCAAATGGGCTTGGTCTGGTTGGCGGTGGTGTTGCTCTGCATGTTCATCCATACCAGCGCCATGATGCCTATGAGCGAAGCTGCGTTGGCGCAATGGGTGAGCAGTGAGGGCACTTTCAATACCAAACGCTACGGCCGTATCCGTTTATGGGGATCTATTGGCTTCTTAGTCACTGTATTTGTGGCTGGTGCTTGGTTTGATCACCAAGGCATGGATAGCTTTCCTGCTTGGGCCGTAGGTTCTTTGATTGCGTTGAATATTAGTGTGTGGTGGTTACCCAAGCACCAAGAAGTTATCCGCCATGATGAAGTCTCACCACCTGTTTTGGGTGTTTTAAAGCTTGCCAAAGTGCGCTGGTTTTTTGCCGCGGTGTTTTGTCATGTGTTTGCACACATTGGCATTTACGTATTCTTGTCTTTGTACCTAGATGCATTGGGCTATAGCAAAACCATGATCGGTATTTTGTGGGCCATTTCAGTGGCTACGGAAATCGTCTGGTTCTTCACACAAAGCCGATGGCTGCCTCTATTTAGTTTGTCTGCGTGGTTAGTGATTTGCGCATGCGTGATGGTGCTGCGCATGTGTCTGACGGCCTGGTGGGCGGACGCGCTATTGGCCTTATGGATTGCGCAGATGTTGCATGCTGTGACGTTTGCGACCCACCACACGGTATGCATTTCTATTTTGACCAAGCACTTTCCTGGGCGTCTGCGCGGCAGAGGTCAAGCTTTGTATGCGTCGATCGGCTATGGCATACCAGGAGTCTTAGGCGCCTTACTCGGTGGATTGTTGAGTGAGCGTTTTGGATTGGCCTCTATCTATGCTGCATCTGTCGTCATGGCTTTACTTGCCTGTGTTTGCGCTTGGCGCACCCATTATTTAAGTCGCATAGATAGTTTTTTAAATTGATCGGTGAGTCAGCGGAATATTGGCCTCTCCGTCTTT
>SYDB01000056.1 GCA_005786815.1 Burkholderiales bacterium | reverse complement strand
TTTACGCCCCTTGTACGACGCGCTCTACGACTTGATGGGATTTGACCGTGTGCAAAAAGCGTTCGAGCGCCAAGCGATTGAAATCGCGCCTTTGGCATTTATGCGGGGCCGCACACTGAACAATGCATTTGTGATTCTTGACGAAGCCCAAAACACAACACCTGAGCAAATGAAGATGTTTCTCACGCGCATTGGTTTTGGATCCAAAGCAGTGGTGACAGGGGACGTGAGTCAAATTGATTTGCCCAAAGGCACGCTCAGTGGGTTGATCGATGCAGAGCGCGTTTTGAAACGTGTCAAAGGCATTTCGATGTGCCGATTTACGAGCGCCGATGTGGTGCGTCATCCTTTGGTCGCGCGGATTGTGGATGCGTATGACGCCCAGCGCACAACTGCCAGCAAGTCTTAAAAAATAAAAGACTATGGCTTTACAAAAACTTCAGCTCTCCTTGCAGTTTGGAGATATCCCCCACGGCACTAGACATCGCACAGCGTTGCCAAGGCATTTTGTAGCGCGTTGCATTCGCCATGCTTTGTCGGACGATGCGGAAATTACGATACGAATCGTCAGTGCAGCGGAAGGTCATGCACTTAACCACAGTTACCGTCGCAAAGACTACGCCACCAATGTATTGACCTTTGACTATGCGCAAGCACCGGTGGTCATTGCCGACATTGTTTTATGTGCGCCTGTAGTGGCGGCAGAAGCTAAAGCGCAAGGCAAAACCTTGCGAGCGCACTATGCGCATTTGTTGGTTCACGGAACACTGCATGCCCAAGGCTGGGACCATGAAACTAGTTTGAGAGATGCGCGGGAAATGGAGGCGTATGAAGTCGACATATTGGCGGAATTAGGTTTTAAAAACCCGTACATCGCTTAATCACTACTTACCTAGTGCTTCTTCTAACAACCGCACCTTCACACTCTTACCCTTTACCCGCCCCGCATTCAAACGCCTAAGTGCCTCATGCGCAATCCCGCGCTCGACAGCCACATAAGTCGAAAACTCGTTCACGCTGATCTTGCCAACTTGCTCTTTGGTAAAGCCTGCGTCACCAGTGAGGGCGCCGAGCACATCGCCTGCGCGGATTTTTTCTTTGCGGCCGCCTGCAATTTGTAATGTCGCCATGGGCGGTTGTAACTTACCACCTGCTGCAGGCGTCAAACTAGCCAAAGGTGCCCACACCGACTCATGGCCTTGCAGTTGTTCGATCTTGCCCACATTGCCCATCTCGTCCATGCTGGCCAAGGTGAGCGCCAAGCCTTCTGCGTCACCACGTCCTGTGTGGCCAATACGGTGGATATGGATTTCGCTGTCTGGCGTGACATCGACATTGATAACGGCTTCTAAGTTGTGCACATCCAAGCCACGTGCCGCCACATCAGTAGCCACCAAGACGGAGCAAGATCGGTTGGCAAATTGCACCAACACCTGATCGCGTTCACGTAGCTCTAACTCCCAATAAAGCGCCAGCGCGCTAAAACCTTGCGCTTGTAAAACATTGATCAGGTCTTTGCATTGCTGCTTGGTATTACAAAACGCCAGCGTAGACACGGGGCGGAAATGATTCAAGATGAGTGAGACTGCATGCAAGCGTTCGCTCTCGTTGACTTGGTAAAAAATTTGCCGAATCTTGCTGGCGTCATGCTGCGCCTGTACCTTGACGGTTTGCGGTTCGCGCATAAATTGCGAA
Organism: Burkholderiales bacterium; assembly: GCA_005786815.1. Classification (GTDB taxonomy): domain Bacteria; phylum Pseudomonadota; class Gammaproteobacteria; order Burkholderiales; family Burkholderiaceae_C; genus Limnohabitans. The sequence continues at coordinate 1,188 of SYDB01000056.1, read as the reverse complement.
GCGAGTTTGGCAATACCGTCTGGGTAGGTGGCAGAAAACAACAAGGTTTGTCTGTCCTTCGGACACTGACGCACCAACTTTGCGATGTCGTCAAAAAATCCCATGTCGAGCATGCGATCAGCCTCGTCCAACACCAAAGTCTTGACCGCTTGCAATTGCAAGGAGCCGCGCTCTAAATGGTCCAAGATACGTCCTGGCGTACCCACCACCACATGCGCGCCGTGCTCCAAGCTTTGGGTTTGTCCACGTAAGGCCACACCGCCACACAAGGTGACGACTTTTACATTGCCGACCGCACGTGCTAAGCGGCGAATTTCCTGGGTGACTTGTTCTGCCAATTCGCGTGTGGGGCACAACACCAAGGCTTGTGCGTCTTGCATGGCGGGGTCAATTTTTTCAACCAAAGGCAAAGCAAATGCAGCGGTTTTGCCACTGCCTGTACTGGCTTGCGCGATCACATCGCGGCCTGCCAACGTGATATGCAAACTGGCAGCTTGGATGGGGGTCATCTGGGTGTATCCCAGTCGCGTCAAATTGGAATGGGTTGCCGCGCGAAGAGGCAAGGCATCAAAGCCTAAGGTTGGTGCGGTCATCCGACGATTATCGGCGCACGGGGTCGTCGAAGTGGGCTTCTACGTCACTCGGTAAGAGTTGGATCGACGCGCGCAGACCGGGTACTGCAGCCATCAAGGCCTGCTCTACGTTAGTTCGTAAAGCGGCGGCGCGCCCTAAGGACCATTCTGCTGGCATGTGCATATGCAAGTCGACAAAACGGCGTTGCCCTGCTTTGCGCGTCGCCACATGGTCAAAGCGCACGATGTGGCTGTGTAAATTGGAAGCTTCGCGACTGTGTGAGAAATCGTGCAGCACTTCTTGAATTTGCGCCAGCACTTCGGGCTCTAACGCTTCGTCCATCAATCCTTGTGAGGCGCTCCAAATCAAGCGCCAGCCTTCACGCAAAATATTGATGGCCACCCCAATGGCTACGACTGCGTCTAACCAAAGCCATCCAGTGACAGTCACCAAACCAATGCCTATCACCACGCCCGCAGAGGTCCACACATCTGTCACCAAATGCCGTGCGTCGGCGTCAAGCGCTGTAGAGCGATGCAACTTTGCGGCATAGAACATGACCCAAGCGAGCAAGCCATTGAGCGCCGAACTCACCACCGACAACACCAAGCCAAG
>SYDB01000055.1 GCA_005786815.1 Burkholderiales bacterium | reverse complement strand
TGGTAGCCGTTTGAAGCAAATCATTGACGAAGACGGCGAAGTGCTCAACGTTGCCAAGCAGATTATTTTGGGCAACATGCACGGATATCCAGTTCCTCTCATCATTGAGGCTGGACGAGTTTGTATCAGCCACCACAACCAGCCCACTTTTGGTGAAATCTTCGACGCGCTGAGGAAGTAATGGCTGACGAAAAAGACCCCAACGCGCCACCGGAAGCGCTGGCTCCGGTCATCATCATCAAGAAAATCATTGATGATGGTCACGGTGGTGCGCACGGCGGCGCTTGGAAAATTGCGTTGGCCGACATGATGACGGCCATGATGGCCTTCTTCTTGTTGATGTGGCTGTTGGGCGCGTCGAATGACGATCAACGTAAAAGTATTGCTGACTATTTCAAGCCAGCGTCTCAAAGCCTGGTCCCATTCGGCCAATTGGCAGGTTCCAACGGCATGTTCGGTGGACGTTCCATCATTGACCCCGACGGCTTCCCCTTCTCTGCCAAACAAACTGCTTTGTTAGAGCGTTTGACTCCTCGCTCTGAAGGCGGTCCTAACCCCAACACCGATCCATCTCAAGAAAACGAGAACCCCTACTCTGACCCCGACAAACTGTCGCCTGAGCAGAAAAAAGAAATCGCTGCTGCCAAAGAAAAAGCAGACTTTGACAAACTAGAAAAAGAAATCGAACAAAAACTCGCCGAAAACAAAAAGCTCAGCGATATGAAAGACCAAGTCTCTATTACCCGAGACAAACAGGGCCTGCGTATCGAGATCATCGACAAAGCCGACTTCGCTATGTTTCCAAGTGGCAGCATTGGGATGCAAGGTAAGGCTGCGAATTTAATGAAAGAAATCGCGGCCTCCCTAGCGCAAATACCTAATAAAGTCGCGATTCGCGGTCATACCGACAGCGTGCCGTTCCAAAACAAAGACGGCACTGAAACCCGAAATAACTGGTCTTTATCGGCAGAACGCGCAGAAGTAACGCGTCAAATACTGGAGAAAAGCGGTATTCCTGAAAGTCGCTTTGCGCGCATCGAAGGCGTGGCAGACACCGATCCGTTTAATCCCAAAGACAAACGCGATCCGCGTAACCGTCGTATGAGCATTACAGTGCTCTATAACGACCAAGAATAATTATTTTGGGTTAGCTTGGATAACAGGTAGCGCAGCCTGTTGCCTATAAATCAAGCTGTATTTATCAGGCCGAGCGTAACTCGTATTTGTTGATTTTTTCTATCAAGGTCGTGCGCTGTAAGTTCAGTAATTTCGCCGTACGCGACACATTGCCCGAATTGCGCTCTAGCGCCTGCTCGATGATGCTGCGCTCGATCTGCGCCATTCGTTCTTTCAAAGACAAACCCTCTGGTGGCAAATGCGGCATGCCCTGCGCAAGCATGATGATGCTCTCGATTTCGTTGTCTTCTGGTTCTGGTTGGTTTTGCATTCCGCTCTCAGCCAAGACTTCGGGCGGGGGAGTCATTTCCAACTTGGCTAGCAAGGGCGATTGGGCTTGCAACTCTGCTTGCGCTGAAATCAAACCTTTGGGCAAAAGGGTAGGGGGGATGGCCCGCAAATCTAATTCTTGTCCTGCATACAGGGTGCTGAAGCGGTCGACTAAATTGGAAAGTTCACGCACATTGCCAGGCCATGGATACTTTTGTAGTGCTGTCAAAAAATCAGGCTTGAAGGTGATGGGTTGTTTGCCAAAAGATGCACATTTTTTAGCAAAAAATGTCAGCAATTCAGGCACATCCGTGTTGCGTTCACGCAACGCTGGTGTCACCATGGGCAAAACATTAAGCCGATAGTACAAATCTTCGCGGAAACGACCGGCTTCAATCTCGGTATCGAGGTCGCGGTGGGTGGCGGCGATGACACGCACATCCACTTGCACCTGTCGGGTTCCACCAATCGGGTCGACCGTGCGTTCTTGCAAAACACGCAACAGTTTGACCTGCATATCGAGCGACATATCGCCAATTTCGTCTAAGAAGATCGTGCCGCCATGGGCTAATTCGAAGCGGCCAATGCGGTCTGCCACCGCGCCTGTGAAAGAGCCTTTTCTATGACCAAAAAGTTCACTTTCCAGCAAATCTTTGGGAATAGCGGCGCAATTAATAGGTACAAAGTTCGCGCCACAGCGGTCAGACTGGTCGTGTAACAAACGGGCTAAAAGCTCTTTGCCAGTGCCACTTTCTCCCGTAATCATGACGGTTGCATTGGAATTGGCCATCGTTGCGACCAAATTGCGCAATGTTTTGGCAGATTCGCTTAATCCGATAAATTGGGTGGTGGGCTTCATGTCAAAAATTCCTACACTGGATTGTCTAATACTGATAAATTCACGCAAGACAACAAAAGTACTCAAACTATCAAAGAATCACCACACTGTCGATTTGCCAGGTTAAAGATGTGCCCCCAACTGACGAATCGTGTGGGAGACCTATACAAGGACAACGAACATGAAACGCACCACTTTTTGGGCTCTAGTAGCCGCCACTTTGCTGACAACTGCTTGCGCCTTGCCGCCTTCTTTTAAAACAGCTGTGCCCGCTAAGGCAGAAGAACCTGCCAACATGATCACGCCCATGACGGAAAAGCGCGAGACCTTGGTCGCGACCGGTTATGCCGTCATCAGCATTCAAAACCACCGCAATGCGTCTCAGCAACGTTTGCTGGCCATTCGTGCTTCAAAGTTGGACGCCTACCGCGCCTTGACCGAACAGGTCTATGGCCAGCAACTAGACGCCAACACCACCATCGCCGATATGACGGTGATGAGCGACACCTTCCGTGCGCGCGTGGAAGGTGTGGTCTACGGTGCGGTGTTGGTCAGCATCACCCCAGTGGGTGACGACACCTATGAGACTACCTTGTCTCTAGACCGCCGTATCGTCAACGACTTGCGTTCGCTTTATATTGCGCAACTGAGCACCAAACGCTAATTGGCAGTTTTGACTGCTTGGCGTTTCGCTCATATTTAACCCCTGCACGCAATAGCTTTACCGAGTTTGTCCCATGCCTAGCCGTTCCTTTTTGTTGTCTATGTCTTTGCGCCGTTGGCTAGGCGCAAGCGTGGCGTTTGTTGTCTTATGGGCACTCAACGCGGGCGTTTATGCGCAAGACCTCAAGCCTGAACAAAGGCTAGAGGCCATTCGCGCTGCGTTGGTGGAAGCGGCGATGAAATCCAACACCCGCGTCAGCACCACAAGCTGGATGGATACGCGCGGCGCTTTGTTAGAACTCAACCGTTTCTCTTCCGAAATCAGGTTGCGTGACATACAAATTGGTCAGTACCAAAAAACCAATACTGTTGAAACGGTTGAGTTGTCAAACCGTACCTTGGAGAGCGTAGCGCCTGTCAGCTGCATCGCACCGCGGGCGCGCTCACCGATTCGCCATGTGATGCGCGTGAGCTTGGACTTGGCGTCCAGCATTGCGCCTGAGCACCACTACCTAGCCCAGAAAATCGGTTTTGCTGCCAGACAACAGGCCGTGCAAGCCTCCGCCCAATCCCAGCATTCGCGTTTGATGACCAATGCTGCCTACAAGCGTACCTACGAGCGACTCATTTACGGCCAAGGCGAAGAATCTGTGCAGTGGTCTTTGCAACTCACTGTGTTGCCTGCGCGTGTGAATCTCAACACTGGCGAGAATCCTGCGTTTATCTTGGCCTGGCAAGTACAAGCAGGTCCCAATAAGCCAGTGTGGTTTGGCGCACAAAACCTGCTGTTTGGCGTCACCATTCCCAAAAGTTACGGCTCACCAAAGTTAGACGTCGACACCCTGTCGTCGATTGAAATGACCGTCAACAACATGGTCAAAGAACTCGACCGCCAACTTGCGTGCGACCCCCAAAGTGTTGCTGTCGAAAAGAATGAAGATGGGCAATTGGTTCTCCATGCAGGCAGAACGTCTGGCTTGCGTGTGGGCGACCAAATCGTGCTGGCCGACGCCCGTTTGTTACCAGGACGCGCCATCGAATCCGGCGCACTTGACGCGGCGGTACTGGCCGAAGTTAAATCGGTGTCAGATTACCAGGCAGAGATCCGCCAAGTGGCTGGTAAAAAACAAACATTTCAGGGTGGCTGGGTAGCGTGGCCCTTTATCTACTAACGAAACCGTCGGAGAACCTCTATGTCTTACATCAACGCTTGCCTTCGACTCGCCATCTGCCTAGGCGCGTTGGTGGGCGCAACACACGTTTTTGCTTTGGACGTGCAAGGCAAGGGCCCCGCAAAAACCTATGACGTAGTCTCAGGCGACACCTTGGACAAAGTGATCCGGGCCACCATGGCCGACAGTCCCCTCAAAATTGAAATA
>SYDB01000054.1 GCA_005786815.1 Burkholderiales bacterium | reverse complement strand
TTGGGGTAGAAAAAGCTTTTACCCAAATCAAAACGGGCGAACTGCTGCACCATTTGCCAAAAGCGTTCTGGCGCTGGTTTGTCGAATCCATAGAGTTGTTTGATTTCTTCGATCCGCGCCGCATCGACACCTTGACGACCACGGTATCCCGCACCTGAGGCTGCAGCACCCTCCCCGCCGCCATCACGCCCTTGCAATTGCGACACCATTTGCTCAACAGGCCCACCTGGCACAAATTGGATGACGACAAACGTCAGCATCAACACACCCAACAGCGTAGGCACCATGAGCAATAAGCGTTTAAGAATGTAAGTTGTCATATCACTGCACCGCCGCTTTGCCCGCTGAGAGGTCCACACGGTTTTTGATGGTGGCCCACCAAATCGAGGTGGCCCATGCCTCGGGTTGGTAATACCTAGGCGCGCGTTGTGGCATTTCGAATCGCCCGTTGCGCCAAGCGACGCGGTGCACCCCACCATACCAATGCGGCACGCTGTAATGACCGTGACGCAGAACGCGGTCTAGCGCGCGCACGGCAATGACGAGCTGCGGCCTGGTGTTGGCGGCTGTTACCTTTTGAAGCAAGGCATCGACGGCTGGGTCATTGATACCCATGTAATTCGCAGACCCCTCGGTTTGCGACGCTTTAGAGCCAAAACGCTCAAACAACTCTGTGCCTGGCGACTCCGATCCCACATTGCGGTTACTGATGATCTCGAAATCAAATACGTCAAGTCGCTTTTGCAAAATAGCAAAGTCAATCACCTTGTAATTGACCTTGAAGCCCAACTTTTCGAGGTTTTTTGCATAGGGGGTTACGACCCGTCCCATAGACCCAGAGTTGTCTAAAAACTCTAGGGTGAAAGGCTCGCCTTTGGCGTTACGCAAAGCGCCGTCGCGGTAAATCCAGCCTGCATCGGCTAATAGTTTCTTGGCGCGGCGTAAATGGTCTCGCAATGTATGGCCCGAGGCTGGATCCATCGACGTCACGGGGGGCACAGGCACAGTTTGGTTGAACACCTCTGGCGAGAGTTTGTCGCGTAAGGGCGAAAGCAAAGCCATTTCAGCCGCGTCGGGTAATCCAGTTGCCTCAAAGTCGCTACCCACGAAATAACCGCGCACACGCTGGTATGCGTTGTAGAACAGTTGGCGGTTGATCCACTCAAAATCGACCGCCAAACCAATAGCTTCGCGCACACGCACATCTTGGAATTTTTCCAAACGGGTATTTAACAAAAACCCCTGAAAGTCACCCGCATTGCCGTGCTTGAGTTCGCGTTTGATCAATTCGCCATTGGCAAACTGTTTGCCCGAGTAGCTCCTCGCCCATTCACGGGCGATGAAAGACTGGATCAAATCAAACTCGCCTGCTTTGAAACCCTCGAGTTGCGCCGTGTTGTCTTTGTAGAGCCTATAAGTGATGCTGTCAAAGTTGAACAAGCCAATGCGCACATTGAGTTCGCGCCCCCAGTAGTCAGGGTTGCGGTCATAGCTGATATCGCGACCAAAGGCCGTTGGACCGGCGACATAAGGACCACTTGCAATCGGAAACTCGGTGATGATTTTGTCAAAGGGCTTGCGGGGAGCACCATCTTGCTGTCCCCAACGCGCGCTAAACACAGGCATGCTACCCACGATCAAAGGCAGTTCAGGATTAGGGCGCTTGAATTCAAAACGGACTGTGCGGGTATCTAAGACGCTTACTCCCGCCACTTCGGCATACAGTGTGCGAAATTGAGGGGCTGCTTCTTTGCTCACCAAAGTCTCAAATGAATGTTTGACGTCTTGGGCTGTTACAGGGTCGTTGTTGTTAAACCGCGCGTTGGGTCGAATCTTAAAAACTACCGATCGCCTGTCGGTGGCGACATTGACGTCTTCTGCCAGCAAACCATATGAGGTGGTGGGTTCGTCCATTGTTCCCACCAGCAATGATTCAAACACCAGCTGCCCCAATCCTGGAGCCGACGTGCCTTTAAGGGTGAAAGGGTTGAACTTATCAAAGCTCGTGACCCGTGATGGTGGCACCAGCACCAACTCTCCACCCCGAGGCGCTTGTGGGTTGACATAGTCAAAAAATTTGAAATTGGCGGGGTATTTAATGTCGCCAAATTGCGCGTAGGCATGCGCCGCCCAGCACGACGGAAGCCACATAAAAGTCAGAAAAATAACAAAACCACGCATGCGACAATTCTGCAAGATTTTTTTGGAGTCAATCCGTGGGTACAAAAACTGGCTTTCTGTTTGGAAAAAAACTGTTGATCACAGGCGTTTTATCGAACCGCTCTATTGCTTACGGCATTGCCAAGGCCTGCCACGAACAAGGCGCCGAACTGGCTTTCAGCTACGTGGGCGAACGTTTCAAAGAACGCATCACCGAATTCGCCGCTGATTTTGGCTCAACCTTGATATTTGACTGCGACGTCGCTAACGACCAACAAATCGACCAGTTATTCAAAGACTTGAGCCAACACTGGCCCACCTTCGATGGCTTTGTGCACAGTATTGGCTTCGCGCCCAAAGAGGCGATTGCGGGCGATTTCCTAGACGGTCTGTCGCGTGAAGCTTTCCAAATCGCCCACGATATCAGCGCTTACAGCTTTCCTGCCATGGCCAAAGCGGCACTACCCTACCTCAATGAGAAATCTGCCGTTTTGACCCTGACTTATTTAGGCGCCATCCGCACGGTGCCCAACTACAACACCATGGGTTTGGCTAAGGCTTCACTTGAAGCCTCTGTGCGCTACTTGGCGGAATCTTTAGGCAGCAAAAACCGCGGTCTACGTGCCAACGGCATCAGCGCCGGTCCCATCAAAACCTTGGCTGCTAGCGGTATCAAGGGTTTTGGCAAGATTTTGAGTGTGGTGGCAGAGGCTTCCCCCATTAGACGCAATGTGACGACCGAAGACGTTGGCAATGTGGCAGCCTTTTTGATGAGTGACTTGGCTGCAGGCGTGACGGCCGAGATCACTTATGTAGATGGTGGGTTTAGCCGGGTAGTGGGAGGCATCACTGAGCCAAGCTAACTACCTCTACACACACCGAATCTTGGATATAAGCCCCAGTATTTTGGGGGTCTTTCAAAGTTAAGAAAGTGCGCTTAAACCTTTACGCAATCTGCAAAGTAGCGTTTCACAACATCGTCCCCAACCTCCTCTACCATGCCGTGAATATCAGTTTCAAATCCGGGGCATAGCAAATTGAATTCGCGGGCGAACTTTAAATAGTCCACGATTTTTTTGTTGAACACTTCACCTGGAACCAGCAAAGGAATTCCTGGCGGATAAGGCGTCAGCAGACTTGTGGTGATACGTCCTTCCAATGCGTCGACTGACACTCGCTCCGTGTTGCGTCTTGCAATTTGTGCGAAGGCATCGCTTGGTTTCATCGCTGGCATGAGTTCGCTTAAATACATATCTGTCGTGAGACGGGCAATGTCGTATTTCGCATAGAGCGTATGTACATGCTGACACAGGTCACGCAAGCCCATACGTTCGTATTTTTTATACTTTTGGCAAAACTCCGGCAAGATGCGCCACATCGGTTGGTTACGGTCATAGTCGTCTTTGAACTGCTGCAAAGCAGTCAACAAAGAGTTCCAACGCCCTTTGGTGATACCAATGGTGAACATGATGAAAAAGCTGTAGAGGCCCGTCTTTTCGACGATCACCCCGTGTTCGGCCAAAAACTTGGTCACTATGCTCGCTGGAATGCCTGCGTTGTCGAACTTGCCGCCCAAATCAAGGCCTGGGGTCACGATGGTGGCCTTGATCGGGTCCAGCATATTGAAACCGTCAGCCAGCTTGCCAAAACCGTGCCACTTTGATGTCTTGCCGGTGCCCTTGATCACCCAGCTATCAGCGCGACCAATGCCGTCGTCGACCAATTCATCGGGGCCCCAAACTTTGAACCACCAGTCTTTGCCGTATTCCTCGTCGACCTTGCGCATGGCGCGTCTGAAGTCGAGCGATTCGGCAATGCTCTCTTCTACCAAGGCGGTTCCGCTGGGTGGCTCCATCATGGCCGCCGCCACGTCGCAACTGGCGATGATGCTGTATTGCGGGCTGGTGCTGGTGTGCATCAAATACGCTTCGTTGAACAAATGGCGGTCTAACTTGTTCTTTTGGGAATCCTGCACCAATACATGGCTAGCTTGGCTGATACCCGCCAATAGCTTGTGGATGGATTGGGTTGAATAGACCATGGAGTGCACCGGCCGTGCACGCTTTTTTCCCATCGCATGGTAAGTGCCATAAAAAGGATGGAAGGCTGCATGCGGCAACCACGCCTCGTCAAAATGCAAATTAGGGATGTAGCCATCCAACATCTGCTTGATAGTTTCGGTGTTGTAGAGCACGCCGTCGTATGTCGATTGGGTCAGTGTCAAAACACGTGGAATCGCTTTTTTAGGGTTGACACCTTTGAGTAATGGGTTGGCTTTGATCTTGGCTTGAATAGCTTCAGGCTCAAACTCACTCTGTGGTATCGGTCCAATGATGCCGTAATGGTTGCGCGTAGGCTTTAAAAACACGGGCACTGCACCCGTCATGATGATCGCGTGCAACACAGATTTATGGCAATTACGGTCAACCACCACCACATCATCAGGTGCCACGGTGTGGTGCCACACCATTTTGTTAGAAGTGCTGGTGCCGTTGGTCACAAAGAAGCAATGGTCCGCGTTAAAAATACGCGCTGCATTGCGCTCGCTCTCACCGATCGCACCGTTATGGTCTAGCAATTGGCCAAGTTCTTCGACTGCGTTGCATACGTCGGCCCGCAACATGTTTTCACCATAAAACTGGTGGTACATCTGACCGACAGGGCTCTTCAAAAACGCCACACCGCCAGAATGACCTGGGCAATGCCATGAGTAAGAGCCATCCTCTGCATAGTCCAACAGGGCTTTGAAGAATGGGGGCTGCACGCCCTCCAAATAGACCTTTGCCTCGCGGATGATGTGACGCGCTACAAACTCAGGCGTGTCTTCGAACATGTGGATGAATCCATGTAACTCACGCAAGATGTCATTGGGCAAATGGCGGGAGGTTTTGGTTTCGCCATAGACATAGATAGGGACGTCGGTATTTTTACGGCGCACCTCTTGAATGAAGTCACGTAAATTCATTACCGCGGGGTCAAGGTCAGGCCCAGGCGTAAATTCTTCGTCGTCGATCGACAAAATAAACGCACTGGCGCGTGATTGTTGTTGGGCAAACTGACTTAAATCTCCATAACTGGTGACGCCCATCACTTCATAACCCTCGCCTTCAATCGCATCCGCAAGCGCACGAATACCAAGACCCGATGTGTTCTCGGAACGGAAATCCTCGTCAATGATGACGATGGGAAAACGAAATTTCATGCGGCACTCCGAGTTTGAAGTAATTACAAAGCCATAAACAGCGCCGAAGTGTAACTGCCACTGCTAGAATTGCAGGCTCGGAGCGGTGGATGAGTGGTTTAAGTCACACGCCTGGAAAGCGTGCGTGGGTTTATCCCCACCGCGGGTTCGAATCCCGCCTGCTCCGCCAGTAACCTAATGAATAAGCGCCTTTCGGAGCGCTTTTTATTTACGAAAAAGGCGCGAGTGCTGAGCCAGTAGCTTAAGAACTACCTTCTTGCGCCTTGCGAATAACATTTTTCGCGTCAGCGTTGCTGTTGGCAGCGGCTGAGCTGTTCGGGTTTTGAATAACCAATCCCAACAAGCGTGCACCGTGCTCGACCGCAATTGAGCCGTAAGAGATATCGCCTTGCACGATAGATTCTTTGTGGAACTCGACACGCTCTGCAGCGTAAATATTGCCTTCCACCTTACCTGCCACCATGACGCGGTGCGCCGTGATGTCGCCAGAGACTTCGCCGGTCAAGCCAATGGCAACAGTTACTTTGTTGTCTTTGGTCGTTTCGATATTTCCAACCACTTTGCCATCTATACGCACACTATCAAGCAAAACCAAGCGCCCATATATTTGGGTGG
>SYDB01000053.1 GCA_005786815.1 Burkholderiales bacterium | reverse complement strand
TGGCTCAATACATACGCCCCCGTCATGATGCGGCGCTTCACTTCTTCACCAAAACCTTCGGCGCGTGTTTGTTTGTACATGCTGACCAAGTCGGTGTAATCCTTTGCGCGATGACCAAACTTCACGCCATCAAAACGACTCAAGTTTGAACTCGCTTCTGCTGGCGCGATGATGTAGTACACAGGAATAGACAACTCAGTACGGGGCAGAGAAATAGGTACGAGTTGTGCGCCTTGTGACTCTAATGTTTTGAGCGCTGCATCGATGGCGATGCGAACATCTGTTGCAAGTCCTTCGCCAAAGAACTCTTTAGGTATGCCAATGCGCAAGCCCTTCAAGCTTTGTGTGAGCTTGGCAGAAAAATTTTCAGTGGCCACATTTAAAGACGTTGAATCGCGGTCTAAGTCGGGCCCGCACATTGCGCTGAGTAACAGAGCGCAATCTTCTGCGCTGCGTGCCATCGGCCCTGCTTGGTCCAAGCTCGACGCATAGGCGATCATGCCGTAACGCGATGCACGACCATACGTTGGTTTGATGCCGGTAATGCCGCAAAAACTGGCGGGTTGGCGAATCGAGCCGCCTGTATCTGTGCCTGTTACTGCTGGTGTTAATCGAGCAGACACTGCTGCCGCACTGCCACCAGACGAACCACCAGGAACACGCGATGCATCCCAAGGGTTACGCACAGGATGGAACGCAGAGTTTTCGTTGCCTGAGCCCATTGCAAATTCATCGCAATTGAGCTTGCCCAACGTGACCATGCCTGCGCCGCTTTGACTATTGACGCCACGCGCAAGCTTTTGCACCACAGTGGCATCAAAAGGAGAGCGGTAGTTTGCCAAAATTTTGGAGCCCGCTGTAGTGACAAAGTCGCGTGTAACAAAGACGTCTTTGTGCGCGATGGGAACACCTTCTAAGCAGCCGCCGGTTCCAGTGGCCAAGTGCGCGTCACTGGCGCGCGCTTGGGCCAAAGTGGCTTCAGTATTGATATCTAAAAAGGCACCAGTGCTATCAGCTTGAATACGCTTTAAAAAATGTTGCGCAACTTCAACTGCGCTGGCTTTTTTGTTATGCAAAGTAGAGGCGAGTTCGCTCAAACTTTGCAAATGGAGTTCTTTCGTGAAGTGGGTCATGGTTTTTAATTCACTCAATCACTTTAGGAACTAAGAACAAACCGTTTTCAACCGCAGGGGCGCTTTTTTGGTTAGCTTCGCGTTGGTTGGGTTCGCTGACGGTGTCGGTACGCAGGCGCAATGCCATCTCGGGGCTGTTGTGCATGGCGTCCACAGGATGTGCCATTGGAACGACGCCTGTGGTGTCGACCGCGCTGATTTGTTCGACGATGCCAAAAAAGTCATTGATTTTTTCGAGCATGCGCGCTTCTTCGCCAGGCTGCAGTGCTAACCGCGCCAAATTGGCGATGCGTTGGATATCCAGGGTGGTCAAAGACATATTTAAGTAGCAGAAAACCCGTGATTTACGAGTGATGCGGTATTATCTCGCCTTTGTGTTCGCGATTGCGCGCTTCGTTTGAGGACGGCCATGTTTGGATCTTTTCGTCGGTATTTCTCTACCGACTTGGCAATTGACTTAGGTACCGCCAATACCCTGATTTATGTACGTGACCGCGGTATCGTGCTCGATGAGCCATCCGTGGTGTCGATTCGTCACGAAGGTGGCCCCCAAGGCAAGAAGACCATTCAAGCGGTGGGTCACGAAGCCAAGGCGATGTTGGGCAAAGTACCTGGCAATATCGAAGCCATTCGTCCCATGAAAGACGGCGTGATCGCCGATTTCACGGTGACTGAGCAAATGCTCAAGCAATTTATCAAGATGGTGCATCCACGCTCGGTGTTAAAGCCAAGCCCCCGCATCATCATTTGTGTGCCTTGTGGTTCTACCCAAGTCGAGCGTCGTGCGATTCGCGAATCTGCTTTGGGCGCTGGTGCATCTGAGGTGTATTTGATCGAAGAACCGATGGCTGCAGCGATTGGTTCTGGATTGCCCGTGTCAGATGCATCTGGTTCGATGGTGGTCGATATTGGGGGTGGTACTACCGAAGTCGGCGTGATTTCTCTGGGCGGCATGGTCTACAAAGGCAGTGTGCGCGTGGGTGGCGACAAGTTCGATGAAGCCATCATCAATTACATCCGTCGCAACTACGGCATGTTGATTGGTGAGCCCACGGCAGAAGCGATTAAGAAAAAAATCGGTTCGGCATTTCCAGGCTCTGAAGTGAAAGAAATGGAAGTCAAAGGTCGCAACCTTTCTGAAGGTGTGCCACGTTCTTTCACGATTTCGTCGAACGAAATCTTGGAAGCATTGACAGACCCACTGAACAATATCGTGTCTGCTGTAAAAAACGCTTTGGAGCAAACACCGCCAGAACTCGGCGCCGACATTGCCGAGCGCGGCATGATGCTCACCGGCGGTGGGGCTTTATTGCGTGATCTGGACCGCTTGTTGGCAGAAGAAACCGGCTTACCTGTGTTGGTAGCCGAAGACCCACTCACCTGTGTGGTGCGGGGATGCGGCTTGGCCTTAGAACGTATGGACCGTTTAGGCTCCATCTTCACGAGCGAATAACACTGTGCCACTGGGCACCCTAGACAGAACCCCCCCGGCCTTTTTTAAACAAGGGCCGTCAGCAATATCAAAACTGCTGTTCTTCAGTGCCCTCTCTGTTTTATTGATGGTGGCAGATGTTCGCTTTAATGTGACACAACCACTGCGTGCCGCTTTGTCGGTAGCCCTTTATCCAGTGCAGTGGTTAGCGATGCGCCCGCAAGCATTTGCACAGTACAGCGGTGAATATTTAGAGTCCCTACAAGACGCGCAAGCAGATGCGAAAGATGTACGACAAAAACTATTGCTGCAAGCTCAGCGTGCTGCACAAGTTGAACAACTCACACTAGAAAACAAACAGCTCAGAGGCTTATTGAGTTTGAATGAGCGGCTCAACACCGTCGGTTTTGTGGCTGAGGTCTTGTATGACGCGGCAGATCCCTACACGCGCAAACTCATCATCAACAAAGGAATGACAAACGGTGTGAAGACCAGCGCTCCTGTCATGGACGAGTTCGGTATCTTGGGCCAAGTGACACGCGTATTGCCATTGGTGAGTGAAGTGACTTTGGTAACAGACCGAGAGCATTCCATACCCGTGCTCAACACCCGCACAGGTGCTCGCGGTGTAGCTTATGGCGAATCAGGCGGTGCACCGCTGATGGAGTTGCGCTTTATGGCGACCAACGCGGACATTGAAGTTGGTGACCAACTCACCACCAGTGGTGTAGATGGGGTGTATCCACCAGGTGTCCCCGTTGGCATCGTGACCAAAGTAGAGCGCCGTGCGGAAACTGCCTTTGCCCGCATCTTGTGTGAACCCGTTGGCCATGTGCAGGGTGCTAGACATGTGATGGTGATTGACCCGCTCACAGCCCAATTGCCAGCGCGTCCCATGTTCGAGAAGCCACAGCCCTTAGGCATGATCAAAGGAGGTCGTCGATGATCATGCCGCGCGGCCAGCAACTCTTGTTGCCTGCTAACCCCTTATTTGTGCTGATGACTTTGTTGTTGGCCTTGTTGGCGAACATGCTGACCAACATCAGCTTATTGGGCAATGCAGCATGGACACCAGATTTCCTGGCGGTGACTTTGGTGTTTTGGTGCATTCACCAACCGCGGTTAGTCGGTATCGGCGTAGCATTTTTCTTTGGTGTTGCAAGTGATGTACATCAAGCCAGCTTGATGGGACAGCATGCGTTGACCTACACCGCCTTAGGATTTTTCTCGCTCATGATCCATCGCCGATTGCTATGGTTCACGGTGCCTTCACAGGCCATGCAAGTATTACCTTTGTTTTTAACAGGGCATGCGTTGGAGTTGACGGTGCGCATGGCTTCTGGCGCTTTGTTTCCCGGTTGGTCTTTATTTTTGGCGCCTCTATTAGAGGCTGCACTATGGCCCATCATGAGCGTGATCTTGCTAGCACCGCAAAGGCGCGCACCTAACCCAGACGCGCATCGCCCCTTATGAATGTGATTCGCAACATTCAAATGGACCTGAACCGTTTCAGATCACGGGTGTTCGTGGTGACATGCGTAATTCTGATTGCGCTTGGGGTTTTGTTCTTGCGCTTGTTTTATTTACAAGTGATTCGTTATGACGAACTCAATGCTGCAGCTGAGAGTAACCGCACCGCCATCGTCCCAATCGTGCCTAATCGTGGCGTCATCATGGACCGTAACGGAGTGGTGCTGGCAACGAACTATTCGGCGTACACGCTAGAAATCACGCCCTCAAAAGTGATTGCGCCGGTTGAAGAAGTGATTGAGCAACTCTCAGGCATCATCGATATTCAGCCGCGC
Source organism: Burkholderiales bacterium (assembly GCA_005786815.1). GTDB lineage: Bacteria > Pseudomonadota > Gammaproteobacteria > Burkholderiales > Burkholderiaceae_C > Limnohabitans. The sequence goes on along the minus strand of SYDB01000053.1, from coordinate 6,941 downwards.
GACAAACGCCGATTTAAAAAGCAAGTGGATGAATCCAAAAGCATTGATTCGGTCCCTATTCGTAACCGGTTAACCGATGAAGAAGTGGCGCGATTTGCCGCGCAGCGTCACCGTTTTCCTGGCGTTGAAATACGCGCGCGTTTATTTCGTAACTATCCCTACGAGCAATTGGCTAGCCATGTGATTGGCTACATCGGCCGAATCAACACCAGCGAAAAAGCCAAGATCGAAGAGTCTGAAGACGCGGGCAACTATCGCGGTACCGAATACATTGGCAAATTAGGCGTTGAGCAAAGCTATGAACACCAATTGCATGGCACAACTGGCGTGCAAGAGATGGAAACCTCTGCTGGTGGACGTGCTGTGCGCCGACTCAACAGCAGCCAATCCGTACCTGGCAATAGCGTGGTGCTGTCTATCGATATCAAGTTGCAAAAACTGGTCGAAGATTTATATGGGACGCGCCGTGGTGCTTTGGTGGCGTTGGATCCAAAAACCGGCGAGGTGTTGGCGTTCGTTAGTAAGCCTACGTTCGATCCGAACTTGTTTGTCGACGGCATTGATGCAGACAACTGGCAGGCTTTGAATGAGTCCCCTGATAAGCCTTTGCTTAACCGCGCGTTACGTGGAACCTATCCTCCCGGCTCTACTTACAAGCCATTTATGGCTTTAGCGGCATTGCAGACGGGTAAGCGCTCAGAGAAAGTATTGATTTCTGACCCTGGATTTTTCATGTTTGGTAACCACCGTTTTCGCGATGACAAAGAGGGCGGTCATGGCGTGGTGGACATGTACAAATCGATTGTCGAGTCGTGTGATACCTACTACTACACCCTGGCGCGCGATATGGGCGTGGACTTGATTTACGAACAAATGAAGCCGCTAGGGTTTGGACAGATTACGGGTATTGATATCTTGGGCGAGTCGCGCGGTATCTTGCCCTCTACCGAGTGGAAACGCACCAGTTATAAAAAAGCCGAGCAACAACGCTGGTATTCAGGGGAAACCATTTCTCTTGGAATCGGACAGGGCTACAACAGTTTCACCATGTTGCAACTGGCGCATGCTACAGCCACGCTCGCAAATAGTGGTCTGAAGATGCGACCACATATCGTGCGTGAGGTGTTGGATGTCGAAACCAAAGTGCCAACCCCTGTGGCCAAAGAACCTATCGGGCAATTACAACTGTCGCCAGAACACTTGGACATCATCAAACGCGCCATGATTGGTGTGAACATCGAAGGCACATCGGCCACTAGCTTTGTCGGTGCGCAATACGTGAGCGCTGGTAAAACGGGAACTGCACAGGTCTTTACCGTCAAGCAAAACGAAAAGTACAACGCTGCCACGGTGGACGAACGAATGCGCGACCACGCCTTGTACATTGCATTCGCGCCAGCAGACGAGCCCAAGGTTGCTCTGGCGATGGTGGTGGAGAACGCAGGCTTTGGTGCGCAAAACGCGGCGCCAATTGCGAGACGCGTGCTTGACTTTGTCATCTTGGGCAAGTACCCCTCCGAAGAAGATATCGCCGCCGTGCAAAAAGGGCAAGCCACCCGTCCGATTGGTAAGCCACGTGATGTGGCCAACGTTCCTTGGCCGCCAAAAAGTATCGCTGCAGCGGCAGTCCCAGTCCCAGTCCCAGTCCCAGTAAAGCCTTAAGAAGCCATGCGTTTGCGTTTAACGCATGTATGCGTCAAAACTGGTTTTGCAAATCAAAGCGCTGACCACCACCAAGAACATCACGCGCACAAACCCAGCGCCATGCTTTAACGCCATGTGGGTGCCAAGCAAACTGCCCGCGATATTGGCTAACGCAAGAGTAAGCGCTAAGTGCCACCAAACATGGCCCTTGAGTGTGAACAAAACCAAGGCAGCTGCGTTGCTTGAGAGATTGAGCAACTTGGCTGCTACCGAAGCATTTAAAAAGTCGTAGCCTAACCAACGTACCAGCAAGAAAACGAAAAAGCTTCCCGTGCCGGGGCCGAAAAACCCATCGTAAAAACCAATCACCAAGCCTACGGAGCAAGCGGCTAGTAATTCAGCACGACCGCTAAAGCGAGGCGCATGGTCGCGGCCCATGTCTTTGCGCCACAGGGTGTAGAGCAATACAGCGCCTAAAACAAAGGGCAGCAATTGGCGTAAAAAATCTGGCGAAATCAGCGTCACCCACCACGCGCCCACAAAAGAGCCTGCCATCGCCATGCAGGCCGCTGGCAACATGATTGCCCAATTGATCGCTACGCGCCTGCTGTATTGCCAAGTTGCAAATGTGGTGCCCCAAATCGACGCACTCTTATTGGTTCCTAATAAAGTGGCAGGTGTGGCTGTGGGGTAGAGCGCAAAAAGAGCTGGCAACAAAACCAATCCGCCGCCACCCACAATTGAATCGATAAACCCTGCAAGCGCCGAAGCCAGGGTGGCTAATACAAGTTCCATCCGCAGATTGTGGTCTGAAAAGCAAAAGGCACCGGAGTTACCCAGTGCCTTTTTCAAAATCACCCTGCTTGTGCAGAGCTTGTTATGTGTCTCCTCGGACCCTCTGCAGCTGCGGCGTACCTTGGTTGCGAGTTAGAAAACTTTAAACGGGGTGCACCGCAATAGGACCTAGGATTTTCCCTTGCGGGCTAACCCGTGGCAAAGAAGATTAAGAATGCGCCAGCGCCTCGTGCGTGAGCCACTGCGCGGCCTTTTCGGCCAACATCAAAGTGGGGCTATTGGTGTTGCCGCTGGTAATTGTGGGCATCACGCTGGCATCGACCACCCGCAAGCCCCGCACCACGCCACCGAGTCCGTCGCGCACACGCAGCTCTGGGTCGACTACGGCTTGCGCATCATCGATGCGGCCCATGCGCGCAGTACCTACGGGGTGAAAGATGGTGGTGGCAATGTCCCCCGCCAAACGCGCAAGGTCGGCGTCGCTTTGGTGTTGCACGCCAGGCTTCCACTCCACGGGCTTGTATTTCGCCAAAGCAGGTTGGGCGGCGATGCGGCGCGTCACACGCAAAGAATCTGCCGCGACTTTGCGGTCGGCATCTGTGCTCAAGTAGTTGGGCGCAATTTTTGGGGCGTCTAAAAACTTGGGACTCACAATATTCACTGTGCCACGGCTTGTCGGGTTGAGGTTGCACACACTCGCAGTAAACGCAGGGAAGTTATGCAGCGGTTCACCAAACGCATCCAAACTCAAAGGTTGCACGTGGTATTCGATGTTGGTGTAGGGCTGATCAGGGCTGCTGCGCGTAAAGGCGCCCAGCTGCGAAGGAGCCATACTCATCGGCCCGCTGCGCTTAAACACATATTCCATCCCAATCTTGGCTTTGCCCCACCAACTATTGGCCAGTGTGTTGAGCGTTTGCACCCCTTGCACTTTAAAGACGGAGCGGATTTGTAAGTGGTCTTGTAAATTGGCTCCTACACCAGGTAAATCGATCACGGGATCAATGCCGTGCTCTTTCAACAAAGAAGCAGGGCCTAAACCGGAGAGCTGCAAAATTTGCGGCGAACCAATGCTGCCCGCGCACAACACCACAGCATGTTTAGCCGTTACCTGCACAGACCCGCCCGCGCCAGTCCAGACCTCTACACCGCTACAACGTTGTTGGCCGTCGGCATCTTGCGTCATCAAGAGCTTGGAGACTTGTGCGCTAGACCACAATTCAAAATTAGGTCGTGAATAACAAGTGGGCCGTAAAAAAGCCTTGGCCGTATTCCAACGCCAACCACTTTTTTGGTTCACTTCAAAATAACCTACGCCTTCGTTGTCACCTTGGTTGAAATCAGGCGTGGCAGGAATACCCGCTTGCACCGCAGCTTCAGCAAAAGCGTCCAACACATCCCAACGCAGACGCTGTTTTTCAATCCGCCATTCACCACCAGCGTTGTGGTGGCGCAACGTTTCGCCATAAACCGTTTTATCCGCTAACAGCACCTCGCTTTTGGTGCCCTTGGCGCCATGCATCGCATTAGCCCCACCGAAATGGTCTTCGTGCAATTTGAAATACGGCAGACACTGGTCCCAGCGCCAACGGCTATCGCCCGTGACGTCAGCCCACTGGTTGTAATCGCGCGCTTGTCCGCGCATATAAATCATGCCGTTGATACTCGAACATCCGCCGAGCACCTTGCCCCGTGGATATTTCAAACTACGCCCGTTCAACCCCGCATCTGGCGCCGTGTTGTAGAGCCAGTCCGTGCGCGGATTACCAATGCAATACAAATAGCCCACAGGAATGTGGATCCAGTGGTAATCGTCCTTGCGTCCCGCTTCGATTAGTAAAACGCGCTTACGCGCATCAGCGCTTAAGCGGTTGGCCAACAAGCATCCCGCAGTGCCTGCACCAACAATGATGTAGTCGAAAGTTGTTTCGCTCATTACTTAGATGTAGGCATAGCAAACTCAGCCCCCTTGCCAATACTCTCCGGCCAGCGCTGCATCACAGACTTTTGCTTGGTATAGAACCGCACACCCTCTTCGCCATAGGCGTGCATATCGCCAAACAAACTCTTTTTCCACCCGCCAAATCCATGCCAAGCCATAGGCACAGGAATTGGCACATTGATGCCGACCATGCCCACTTGGATCCGCCGCGCAAATTCGCGCGCTACATTGCCGTCGCGGGTGAAGCAACTCACACCATTGCCAAACTCGTGGGCGTTGATCAAATCCAACGCTTGCGCGAAATCTTTGACACGCACACAGCTCAATACGGGGCCAAAAATCTCTTCTTTGTAGATGCGCATCTCAGGTGTGACGTGGTCAAACAAAGTGCCGCCCATCCAAAAGCCTTTTTCGCAACCTGAACCAGTTTGCTTCGCATCAAACACACGCCCATCGACTAACAGTTTGGCACCTTCTTTAGCGCCCTGTTCGATATAGCCGGTGATGCGCTGGTGCGCGATCGAGGTAACGATGGGGCCCATCTCTGCCGCGAGGTTAGTGCCATTGAGCACTTTCAAAGTCTTGGTGCGCTCGATCAGTTTGGGCATGATGCGTTCTGCAACATCCCCCACCAATACTGCCACGCTGATCGCCATGCAACGTTCGCCGGCAGAACCGTAAGCGGCGCCGATCAAAGCGTCGACCGACTGATCGATGTCTGCGTCTGGCATGACCACCATATGGTTTTTCGCGCCGCCTAGAGCTTGCACACGTTTGCCGTGGTGCGCGCCGGTCTCATAGATGTAATTGGCAATCGGTGTGGACCCAACAAAGCTCACTGCTTTGACATCGGGATGCACCAGCAAGGCGTCGACCGCTTCTTTGTCGCCTTGTACTACGTTGAACACGCCGTCTGGCAAGCCTGCTTTTTTCAGCAAGTCGGCCATGAAGAGTGCGGGCGATGGGTCAATCGGGCTGGGCTTCAACACAAAAGTGTTGCCGCAGGCAATGGCGACTGGGAACATCCACATGGGCACCATCACTGGGAAGTTGAAAGGCGTGATGCCAGCCACAACACCCAAGGGCTGGCGCATAGTCCAGTTGTCGATGCCAGTAGAGACTTGTTCTGTGTAGTCGCCTTTGAGCAATTGCGGAATGCCCGTGGCGAATTCGACAATCTCAATGCCGCGTGTGACTTCGCCTTGCGCATCGGTAAATACCTTGCCGTGCTCAGCGGTGATCATGTGTGCGAGCTCGTCTTTGTGAATGTTCAGCAACTCTAAAAACTTGAACATGACCCGCGCACGTCGCAAAGGCGAGGTGTCTGCCCAAGCGGGGAATGCCTTTTGGGCGGCCGCAACGGCAACGTTGACATCGGCAGTGCTGGCCAAATGCACTTGCGCCGTGACGGCGCCCGTTGCAGGGTTGAAAACATCCTGCGTACGCGTGCTTTTGCCCTGGCTCAATTGGCCTGCGACAAAGTGGGCAATAGTGGCTGTACTCATAAACAGTCTTTCAAAAAATTTTTAACAGAAGCGCAAAGGGCCTCACATGGGAGAGGGACAAGCGCTAATTTTCGCTGGTTTCAGATAAGCCGCTCGTCTATCGACCGCCAGTTACGTCTAAGTTAGCGCCAGTCACATAGCTGGCCGCATCACTCAATAGCCACACAATAGATTGTGCGACTTCGTCAGCGGATCCAGGGCGCAACATGGGAATCATCGGCGCCATGGTTTTGGCGCGATCCGGAATACCACCGCTTGCGTGGATGTCGGTATCAATGATGCCAGGGCGAACCGCATTGACGCGAATACCTTCAGCCGCCACTTCTTTGGCTAAGCCGAGGTTGAAAGTGTCGATGGCACCCTTGCTGGCGGCGTAATCTACATATTGGCCGGGCGCACCCACGCGGGCTGCCACGCTGCTGAGATTGACGATAGAGCCGCCTTTGCCGCCGTGTTTGGTGCTCATGCGCAAAATGGCTTCGCGCGCGCAAAACATGGCGCCGATCACGTTGATGCGCATCATGCGCTCCAGGCGCTCCCAGCTTAATTCGTCTACCCGCACAGCGACGTCGAGCACGCCAGCGTTGTTGACAAAACCCGTGAGCCGACCCAGTTGCGCATCCACTTGCGCAAACAGGTGTTTGATTTGCGCCTCATCACCAACATCGGCTTGGATGCTGACGGCTTGCCCGCCTTCTGCTTTGATTTGTTGGACGATGGCCTCAGCGGCGGCAGCGTTTTGGCTGTAATTGACCGCAACAGCCCAGCCTTGACGGGCGGCCAGTAACGCCGTGGCGGCACCAATGCCGCGGCTCGCGCCTGTAACTAGTAAAACGGGTTTCATGGCTTGTCTCCTTGAGGCCTGAGGCTTTTTAAATAGAGCGCGGACGATAGCATGGGCGTGGCTTGCCCCGAGTAACGTTTTAGACACGAGGGGTTATGCTTGGCGCACTTGATACAAGGGGCTATCCTTGGCGCTCCTAATTTTTGTAAGTTCTCAGGAGTTCCCATGACCACCGTTCGACTAAAAGCCTCCGATGGATTCGAATGCCCTG
>SYDB01000052.1 GCA_005786815.1 Burkholderiales bacterium | reverse complement strand
TCGGCCCGAACGGTGCCGGCAAGTCAACCCTGTTTCGCATGATTGCGGGTCAGCAACAACCCGACAGCGGCGAAGTCAAGATTGGACAGACTGTGCAGATGGCCTTTGTAGAACAGTCACGTGAAGATTTGGCCAACGACAAAACCGTGTGGGAAGACATCTCGGGCGGCCTCGATATCTTGACCGTTGGCAAGTTTGAAATGGCTAGCCGTGCGTATTGCGGACGTTTTAACTTCAACGGGGGCGACCAACAAAAACGCGTCGGTACCCTCTCTGGCGGTGAACGCGGCCGTTTGCATTTGGCCAAAACACTCATAGCTGGCGGCAACGTGTTGTTGCTGGACGAACCCTCCAACGACTTAGACGTGGAAACCTTGCGCGCCTTGGAAGATGCGCTTTTGGAATTTGCCGGCAGCATCTTGGTCATTAGCCATGACCGTTGGTTCTTGGACCGCATTGCCACACATATCTTGGCCTGCGAAGGCGATTCGCAGTGGACGTTTTTTGACGGCAACTACCAAGAATACGAAGCCGACAAGAAGAAACGTTTGGGTGAAGAGGGCGCTAAGCCTAAGCGCACGCGGTTTAAAGCTCTCAAATAACGCTGCTTGCAAAGACCGTTTTAACAAAACTCGGCTTTACCAGTTAGCCCATTGCCGGCCACCACCCTTGGCCAAAGCGCAAGTCTTTGGCAGCCTGCACCGCATTGACCACCGCCATGGCGGTGACCTCTGCGGCCAAGGTGCTCAGCAGCATCATGTCCGCGGCTTGACCGCTAGTACCTGTTCCTAAAGTAAACAAGGTGTCTCCGTCCATGGGCGTATGAACGGGGCGGATGCTACGCGCCAAGCCATCGTGCGCGACCTGCGCCAGACGATGCGCTTGGGGTTTTGTAAGCGCAGCGTCTGTAGCAACCACGCCTATGGTGGTGTTGCTCCCAGCTTGTGGCTTGGAAATACTGTGGCCATTGAGTTGGGCTTTAACAATGTCTAAAAGGTCTCGGCTATCAGCGGATACGCGGGCTCCGGCTAAAAGTTTGCCTGTCTGCGGATCAACCACATCGCCCAGCGCATTACAAACTACCAGTGCAGCCACAGTCACGCCATGGACACACAGGCTGGCGCTTCCAATACCGCCTTTCATCGCGCAATCTGGGCCATTGAGCTTGCCCAGCGTGGCTCCGGCGCCAGCCCCCACATTGCCTTGTTGCACGGGCTCTGAGTTGGCGGCCTGGCAGGCAAGGTAGCCAGCTTGCGCATCAGGGCGAATGCGCGGATTTTGTGTGGACACATGTCGTGACTCTGAAAAATCATCGACCCACAAATCAAAAATAACTGCCGCCGGCACGATGGGCACGATCGCCGGTCCCACTGGAAAGCCATGCCCGCGTTCTTCGAGCCAACGCATGACGCCGCCAGCCGCATCCAAGCCATAAGCGCTGCCACCGGTCAATAACACGCCGTGTACTTCTTGCACTGTGTTGGAGGGCGACAGGGCATCCGTATCTCGCGTTCCAGGGGCTGCACCGCGCACATCTACGCCTGCAACTGCCCCATCAGGGCACAGCACCACGGTGCATCCTGTAGGTCGCCTATCGTCTGTGTAGTGGCCAACCAAGATACCTTGTAGCGAAGTTAAAGAATTGTTATGTATTGCTTTCATCACTTTTAATAATTAAAATTAATAATAATTAATTAATTCAATGTTTTTGTTTTTTAAGGGGTTTGTGATGGATTTTGCCAAGGGCTCAGATGGTTATGAAAGTTTTTGCGGAACCAGTTATGCCTCCAAAGTGCTGGGGATCTCGATTGGGACTGTGCAAGGCTTGGTGGAGAGAAACGAGTTGCGGGCTTGGCGAACTAATGGTGGCCATCGTCGCATTTCTTTGAAATCGATACAAGAGTACCAACACCGCCACAACCTCCACCCCAATGCATTAATGTTGGGAGAGGAGCGGCTCAAAATCATCGTCGTCGAAGACGATGAATCCACCCGTTTGATGCTGAAAACAAATTTTGACCGTTGGGGCTTACCCCTAGACGTCATGATGTATGCCTCTGCCATCGAGGCGATGTTGGATATGCCGAACCTGCATCCACAAGTGTTGTTGACTGACTTGGTGATGCCGCGTGTCAACGGTTTTGATTTCGTTAAAACCCTGCATGAACATGGTAGTTTTAAAAGTATGGCCGTCGTCGCTATGACGGGTCTGCGCCCAGAGCAGGTGAAAGCAAAAGGTGGCTTGCCCGAAGGCGTGCAGTTGTTGCATAAACCGATAGATCTAGAGTGGTTGCGTGGGTATTTGGGTGCGATTATTTCGGTGCGCCAAATCAACCAACGTCTGCAAGCGGAAAAAGCGGCGGCTAGTACCTGACATAAACACCGATAGGGGCTTCCCGAATGGGCAAATGCGTATCCGCCCGCTAATCTAGCGTCTATGAGACCGCATTACTCTTTTTGGCCCCACAGATTGCCCCATTCACTCTCTCTGCCTGAGACTACGTTATGGGACAACTTAGATATCAGTGCGCGTCGTTTTCCAAACAAAGATGCACTGATTTTTTTAGGCACCCGACTCTCCTATGCTGATTTACGCAGCCGAGCAGAGCGATTGGCGGCTTATTTGCAAAGTGTGGGTGTACAAAAAGGTGATCGCGTTATTTTGAATATGCAAAATTGCCCACAGTTGGTAATTGCACATTTCGCAATCCTTCGAGCCAACGCGGTGGTGGTTCCAGTCAATCCAATGAACCGCGCGGAAGAACTCAAGCACTACATCACCGACCCAGACGCTGGCGTGGCTATCACCACGGCAGATTTGGCGGCTGATTTAGCCAAGGCTAGCAATGAATTACCTGCAGGCCAGGGACTCAAACACATGGTGGTCACGCATTTCATAGATGCATTTCATGCAGATGTGCAAGGCGACGATGCACCCCCTGCCGCCTGGCATGAATGGCTTTTTACAAAACATGCTTTGCCCCAAGTGCATGGCGGTGAGGTGCTCGATTGGCCGCATGCCTTAGCCAACCATTTAGAGCTTGGCCCTCTCACGGTAGGCTTAGAAGACCTAGCCGTATTACCTTACACCAGTGGCACCACTGGCTTGCCCAAAGGTTGCATGCATCCCCATCGCAGCATCATGCACAACGCGATGGCCTCGGCATATTGGGGAAATGGCACCCACGAAAATATCGGGTTGTTGGTGGTTCCTATGTTTCATATCACCGGCATGACAAGTGTGATGCATGCAGGCATTTTTATGGGCGCAACTTTGGTGTTGATGCCGCGTTGGGAGCGTGAGCTAGCAGGGCGTTTGATTTCAAAATGGCAAGTTAGCCATTGGACAAATATTCCCACCATGGTGATTGATCTCTTGGGCAGTCCCAATTTTGATAAGTTCAACTTGAAGAGTTTGGTGCATATTGGTGGCGGTGGAGCCGCCATGCCACAGGCGATTGCACAACGCTTACTCGATTTATATGGCTTGAGTTACTCAGAAGGATATGGCCTCACGGAGACAGCAGCGCCTTCACACAATAACCCGCCAGACAACCCTAAGCAGCAGTGTTTGGGCATTCCGTTTATGAGCGTTGACGCACGCGTGGTTGACCCTGAAACTTTGGAAGAAGTACCGCCTGGCCAGTCAGGTGAAATCGTGATGCATGGTCCGCAAATCTTCAACGGATATTGGAAGCGCCCAGATGCAACTGAGGCGGCCTTTTTTGATATGGACGGAAAGCGCTTTTTCCGATCGGGTGATTTGGGCCGAGTCGATGAAGACGGGTATTTCTTCATCACCGATCGACTCAAGCGCATGATCAACGCCTCAGGTTTCAAAGTGTGGCCCGCTGAAGTAGAAGCTTTGATGTTCAAGCATCCTGCCATTCAAGAAGCGTGCATTATTTCTACCCGTGACGCGTATCGCGGTGAAACAGTGAAAGCTGTGGTTGTATTACGTGCATCGCACAAAGACCAATTGAATGCGCAAGACATCATCGATTGGTGCCGTGAAAACATGGCGATCTATAAAGCGCCAACCCATGTGCAATTTCTCGATGCGCTCCCCAAAAGTGGAAGTGGCAAAGTGATGTGGCGTGCATTGCAAGAGGCAGAGACTGTCTCTAATGCTGATTCGGCTACAGCCAATGCCTGATAACTATTAGCAACAAACCAATTCAATATAGGTTTTCAAATAACCGCCTGTAGTTGATTTGCAACAATCAAAAAAACCCAGATGGTTACCCGCGTGACAGCGTGAAATTTGCAATGCAGTTAAGCTACTCCCGTGCTAACACTCTCAGTTCTTGACCAATCTGCTGCAGGCGCTGGGCGTCCACAAGATGCCACTATCCGCCAAACTCTCGCGCTTGCTTCCAAGTGCGAAGCATGGGGCTACAAACGTTTTTGGGTGAGTGAGCACCACAGCCACCCCAGCATTGTTGGAACAGCGCCAGAAGTTTTGATGGCAGCGATTGCTGCACAAACCTCAAGCATTCGTTTGGGTAGCGCTGGCGTGATGCTTCCGCATTACGCACCTTTAAAAGTAGCAGAACAATTTCGTGTGCTTGATGCATTGGCGCCTGGCCGTATTGATTTAGGCGTTGGTCGCGCTCCAGGAAGTGACGGACGTACAGCGCAGTTGCTCAACCCAGATCGCTATGCGAGTGACAACTTTCCCCAGCAAGTGATGGAGTTGCGAGCGTGGGTTTCAGGTGAACCGCTTCCAGCTGGACATCCTGGTCATGGCGTATTTGCTTATCCCAGTGGACCAACAGCGCCTGATCTGTGGATGCTTGGGAGTTCAGACTATGGCGCACAACTTGCGGCGCATTTGAGTCTGCCGTATGCATTTGCCTATTTCATTACCGATGGTCAAGGGGCTGACCAAGCGATGCATTTGTATCGTAGTAACTTTCGTCCGAGTCAATCCAGATCCAAACCTGAAGCGGTTGTTTGTGTCTGGGCCTTGGCCGCAGACACCGAAGAAGAAGCATGGCGATTGTTTGAAAGCCGGGCACGGTGGAAGATGGATCGCAACCTAGGACGTATCGATCCCTTGTTACCTCCAGAGCAGGCGGTACGCAATTACTCAGTGGGCGAACAACGTGCGTTGACCGAACTAAAAGAAAACGCTTTGGTAGGAAGTGCCAAGCAAGTCGTGAGCAAATTGCGCGCTCTTGCT
>SYDB01000005.1 GCA_005786815.1 Burkholderiales bacterium | reverse complement strand
CTTTTGGTTTTATTGCAAATGATGGAAATAGTTATTACCCATCTAACGGGAGTGCTTCTTCTCTGAGGGTATCGCTCACTGAACTTTAGGTGACAGTTCTAGGCGGCTTGGGAAGGGCAACAAGGGTTTGCTCGGGTGTGTAGCTGGTTGGTAATTCGTAGCATGGGGTTAGTTCACACACTGGAACACACCCCATGAAACGCAGACAACTTATCACCGCTGCCGCTTTAAGCGCAGCTACATTCACAGCTACCAATACATGGGCGCAAAGCGGGCCTTATCCCAATCGCCCTATCAAAATGATCGTGCCGTATCCGGCAGGTATTTCGCCAGACATCGTGGCGCGTCTGATTGGCGACAAATTAGGGCAAGCGCTTGGACAACCCGTCATCATCGACAACCGTCCCGGGGCTGGCGGCATGATCGGCGCTGAAATCGCTGCAACTATGCCAGGTGATGGATACAACTTGTTTTTTACGGTCAAGGGGCCCATGGCGATCGCACCGCACATTTACCCTAACGCCAAGTACAACGCGCTCAAAGATTTCAAAGCGATATCTCAAATTTTGATCGTTCCACATATTCTCACTGCGACACCTAATGCACCTTACAACACCATGAAAGAAATGGTCGAGTACGCCAAACGCAACCCTGGAAAAATTGACTACGCCTCTGCAGGCGTGGGTTCGCAACCTCACATTGCGCTAGAAGCTTGGGCAAAACGATTAGGTATTTCCTTCAACCACATCCCCTACAAGACCAACCCTGGCCCTGACGTCATGAGCGGGGTAGTGAGTATGTATTTGGAGGCTTCAGCCTCTGCAATTCCATCTATCAAGGCAGGAAAAATTAAAGCACTTGGAATTTCTGGCGCTGAACGTATTGCAAGCTTGCCCGATGTGCCAACGATGACTGAATTTTCGCCAACCTTAGATGTGAATGGCGTAATTGGCAACTCGTGGCATGGCATATTCACGCCGTCAAGCACGTCTGACGATATCGTTAACCGACTCAACACAGAAATCATCAAGATTGTGAAAATGCCAGACATACAAGAACGTCTGCGCGGATTAGGACTAACGCCCACGGGAACTTCTGCCAACGTATTGAGCACTGGCATGGCTTCTGACTTCCAGTATTGGGGACAGTTGATTCGTGATCTCAAAATCAAAGTTGATTGACGCTACTGCTGTCCGCGCGATGCTGCTGTGCATGCATCGCATTCGCCAATTCGAAGAAGCTGCAGGCCAGGCCCTCAAAGATGGGCACGTAAGAGGCTCCGTTCACCAATACAGCGGTGAAGAAGCGATTGCGACTGGCATTTGCCACCACTTACATGCGCACGACTTTGTCTCAAGCTACCACCGTGGCCACGGCCACGCCATTGCCAAAGGTGTATCTCCCGCACGCATGATGTGTGAACTTTTTGGCCGCGCGGATGGCACCAGTGGCGGTAAGGGTGGCTCGATGCATATCGCCGATTTTTCTAAAGGTATGTTGGGCGCCAATGGCGTTGTGCCGGACGGCGTGACGATTGCAGTGGGCGCAGCACATGCCATCAAAATGCAAAAGCGACCTGAAATAGTGGTCGCATTTTTTGGCGATGGCGCCATGAACCGTGGGCCTTTGTTTGAAGCATTCAACTGGGCCAAGTTATTTGATTTGCCTGTGCTATTTGTTTGTGAAGACAACGGTTACTCGGTCACACTCAAAACCAAAGATTTCACTGCTGGCCCTCCGTTTATTGAACGGGCTGCGTCGTTTGGGATACCAACGCAGAGCATCAACGGCAACGATGTAGTGACGGTTGCCAATGCGGCAGGGCCATTGGTTGATACGATTCGCCAAGGCAGCGGCCCGCAGTTTTTACATGCCACGACCTATCGCTGGTATGGCCATTTGGCACACGACAAAGGTTTGTACCGCGATCCCGCGGAGGTGCTTGCTGCGAGAGAAGACGATTGCATTCGGCATGCAGAAAGTTGGCTATTGCAACAAGGTGCTAACGCACAAGAGTTGGCATCCATTGCAAAACAAGCCGATGAGGAAATTCAACGCGCTGTCAAAGATGCATTAGCTGCTCCATTTCCAGATGCTGCCACCGCATGGCAGGACGTGCAAGACATTGGGAGCCCTTCATGGGCGTGATGACTTATTCCCAAGCAGGTTGCTTGGCCTTGCGTCAAGAAATGGAAGCGAATGACAAAGTTTGGGCCTTAGGTGAAGACGTGGGCCCAGAGGGTGGTGTGGCAGGCCAATATTTGGGCCTGCAAAAGACTTTTGGAAAAGAGCGAATAGTCGATACGCCCATTTCTGAATCGATGATCATGTCTGCAGCGATTGGTTCAGCCCTCCTTGGAATGCGCCCTGTTGCAGAACTACGCTACGCAGACTTTGCTCTGTGTGCAGCGGACGAAATCATCAACCAAGCGGCCAAGGTGCGTTACATGCTGGGTGGCCAAGTGCGGGTGCCTATGGTGATTCGTCCACCGATTGGCATGCGCTGGGGCATGGCGGCGCAACATTCACAGAGCAACGAAAACTTGTGGGTGGGAACGGCTGGATTGGTGGTGGTGGCATCGGCCACACCCGCAGACAACCATGGCTTGCTAAAAGCTGCCATTCGTTGTGACGACCCTGTCGTATTCATGGAACACAAGGAGCTTTGGCTCACTACAGGCGAGGTAGATGAAAGTGCTGGGCCTGTAGAACTTGGCAAGGCTGCTGTTCGTAAAACAGGTAAAGATATTACTTTGTTAAGTTGGTCTAAGTCTGCAAACGATTGCTTAAGCGCAGCAACACTTCTTGCCGAAAAAGGAATTAACGCGGAAGTAATTGACCTAAGAACCCTTTGGCCTTGGGACCGCGATACCGTATTTGCATCCATCGAAAAAACCAAACGCATCTTGGTCGTGCACGAATCCTCTAAGGTCGGCGGATTTGGTGGCGAGTTGCTCGCCGAGATTTCAGAAAACTTCTTTGGTAAATTGAAATCGGCGCCTACGCGTCTAGGTTCACCGCGTATTCCGGTGCCCTACGCTAAAAACTTAGAAGACCTCTGCAGAGTGGATGCGACAATGATCTGTCAGGCTGCACAAAAATTGGTGTATTCAGGGCAAAAGTTATAAATACGTTTTCGCATTGCTAAGGAAAAATATGCAAGCCGCTTGGTACTCAAAAATTGGCGAAGCAGCCGATGTATTGGAATTTGGTGAGCAACCCACGCCAGAACCACTCGCTGGTGAAGTCCGCGTCAAACTGGTCACCTCGGGTGTGAATCCATCGGATGTGAAGTCACGCAGGGCAAGGCCCGTCACCGACCCACTCATCATTCCGCATAGCGATGGTGCTGGCGTAATCGACGCAGTCGGCGACGGTGTTTCTTCCAAACGCATTGGTGAACGCGTATGGGTGTGGAACGCACAGTGGAAACGCGCACTTGGCACAGCCAGTGAATTTGTCTGTTTACCCCAAGCCCAAGCGGTCACCTTGCCTGAATTGGTGAGCTTTGAAGCCGGCGCTTGTTTTGGAATTCCTGCATTGACTGCGATCGAATCAGTGCGATTGGCAGGTGATGTCAAGAATAAAACAGTGTTGGTGATTGGCGGCGCATCCGCAGTCGGCCACTACATCACACAGTTGGTGGTCTTAGCCGGTGGCAGAGTAATTGCCACCATCGGCTCTGCTGCCAAAGCAGCGCACGCCAAAGATGCAGGTGCAAGCGATGTAGTCAATTACAAAACCGAACCCGTCGCTGAACGCATCAAGCAACTCACCTATGGCGCGGGGGTTGATGTCATCATCGATATGGACTTATCGACCACTACCCACTTGCTCTCGCAAGGCTGTCTAAAGCCACACGGGCAATTGGTGTGCTACGGCTCCAATGTGCCTGGGGATGTACCGATTAACTTTAGAACCTTGTTGTACGCATCGATCGGTTTGAAGTTTTTCTTGGTTTACGACTTAGCGGACGATGCACGCGCCTATGGTTTGCAACGTTTTGACGCACTGTTGCATGCCAATAGCCTGAAACACACGATTGGGGCAACCTTCCCGCTCAAAGACTTGGTCAAAGCCCACCAAATGGTAGAAACAGGTCAAGTTTTAGGAAATGTGGTCGTTCAAATCTAAAAATGTTGAATGTTTACAACAATTTGCATCGCTTTTTTGTTGTAAGGCATTCATAATTGCATATCTTTAACTTGCCGTAAGCGGCTCAAAGGATTCGGATATGGCAGACAGCGTCGTGGTTGCAAACAATTTGGTCATCGGCACAGGCGTGACCTTCAAAGGTTCTATTTCTGCCCCCGGCAAAGCGGTGGTGAACGGCAATGTCACCGGTGACCTGACCGCAGATGACTTGCTCATTGGCAAAGAAGGCGTTGTCACTGGCGTGGTTCGTGCCCGCGAAATAGATGTGCACGGCGAACTCAACCAAGACATTTCTTGCAAAGACCATATCCTGATCCACAGCACCGGTCGTGTCTCTGGTTCATTGGAATATTCAGAACTAGAAATTCAACGCGGCGGCCAATTCCGCGGCGACATGAAACAACGCTGATCAAAGTCGCAAAAGTTGTCGCAACGCAACATAGATCAGTAAGTCTTCAAAGCAATTTTGAACTAAGTCTATCGTTTAGCAATTGCACAAATAAAAACGTCGCATTACAAAGAATAGTTTAGCGACGCTTAATTATTTTGT
>SYDB01000051.1 GCA_005786815.1 Burkholderiales bacterium | reverse complement strand
CAGCCAAGGTTATTTTTTCTGGTGTTGGTAAAACACGCGCTGAAATGCAACAAGCATTGCGTGCTGGCATCGCTTGCTTCAACGTGGAAAGCGAAGCAGAGCTAGAAGTATTGAGCGAAGTGGCCCTCTCTCTTGGCATGCGTGCACCGGTGAGTATTCGTGTCAATCCCAATGTCGATGCCAAAACACATCCCTATATTTCTACAGGGCTCAAAGACAATAAATTTGGCGTAGCGCATGAAAGCGCTTTAAAAACTTACCAGCGCGCGGCGCAACTCCAGGGCTTGGAGGTCGTGGGCATTGATTGCCATATCGGTTCACAAATTACCGACATCAGCCCATATTTAGATGCGATGGACCGTGTGCTCGATTTGGTCGATGCCATCGAACGCTCTGGCATTGCCTTAAAGCACATTGACTTTGGTGGTGGTTTAGGCATTGACTACAACATGCCTGTCGACAACGAGTTTCCACCCCAAGCAGACGATTTATGGCGTGCGCTATTAGCTAAGCTCGATCTACGCGGCTATGGTCAACGTCAGTTGATGATTGAACCTGGTCGTTCTTTGGTCGGCAACGCTGGTGTGTGTTTAACCACGGTTGAATACCTCAAGCCTGGTGAGTTGAAAAATTTCTGCATCGTTGATGCCGCTATGAACGATGTGCCTCGTCCTGCTATGTATGAAGCGTTTCACCAAATCACGCCTCTACACTTGCGCGATGTTTCGTCTGTGATGTACGACGTTGTCGGCCCCGTTTGCGAGAGCGGTGATTGGCTAGGTCGCGATCGATCGCTTGCGGTGGTTGCAGGCGATGTACTGGCGATTTTGTCAACAGGTGCTTATTGCATGGCCATGGCGAGTAACTACAACACACGTGGTCGCGCAGCAGAGGTGTTGGTTGATGGCAGCAAATGGCATCTCATCCGCCGCCGAGAAACAGCGCAAGATTTAATGGCGTGCGAATCGCTTATTCCAAACACGCCATAACAGCAGCGCGGCCAATATAGCCCCGTACACGATCACTTCCGCAAAATTACTTTTACCGGCGCGCATCCAATAAAAGTGCAGCACAGCCAATAGGGCAATGCCATAAACAACGCGATGTAACATTTGCCAGCGCCTAGCGCCCAAACTTCGAATCGCTCGGTTAAATGAGGTGGCCGCGAGTGGCGTGAGCAACACAAACGCTGTAAATCCCACCAAAATAAACGGGCGCTTGGCGATATCGGCTGCAATGTCTATCCACTCAAAACCCATATCCAACCAGCTGTAGCACAGCAGATGTATGCAAGCATAAAAATAAACAAACAAGCCCAACATACGGCGAAATCGCAGCAGCTCAGGGAGCCCAGCAATAACCCGCAAAGGCGTGATGGCTAGAGTGAGGCACAGGAAGCGTAATGCCAACTCACCGGTTGAACGGATCAAATATTCGGCAGGATTAGCCCCTAGGGCATCATTGAAAGCGCCCCACACCAAATAACAAAAAGGCAGTGCAGCGATCGTAAAAATGACGGGCTTGGTTTGGGGTTTGCCCAATAAAGCCCTGAGCATAGATTGCAAAATTGCGCCCACTGCAAGAAGAAGATTAGTAGAACTTCTTCAAATCCATACCCGTGTACATAGATGCCACTTGTGCTTCATAACCGTTGAACATCAGGGTTTTACGTTTTTTAGTCAGTAAGCCGTCTTCACCGATTCGGCGCTCGGTGGCTTGGCTCCAACGTGGATGGTCAACCAAAGGATTGACGTTGGAATAAAAACCATATTCTTGTGGCGCAGAACGTCCCCAAGAATTCACAGGTTCTTTGTCTAAAAAGCGCATTTTCACAATGCTCTTGGCGCTTTTAAAACCGTACTTCCAAGGCACAACCAAACGCAATGGTGCGCCGTTTTGATTGGGCAAGACTTCTCCATACATGCCAAATGCCATCAAAGTCAAAGGGTGCATCGCTTCATCCATACGCAGGCCTTCCACATAAGGCCAATCCAGCACAGACGAGCGCACGCCCGGCATGGTTTTGGGATCTGCCAGCGTGGTGAATTCCACATATTTGGCATTACCTAAAGGCTCCACGCGCTTAATGATTTCTGACAGCGAGTAGCCGACCCAAGGAATAACCATCGACCACCCCTCAACACACCGCATTCGGTAGATACGTTCTTCCATGGGGCTGTACTTCAGCAAATCTTCGATGTCGAGACGACCTGGCTTTTTGACTAAGCCGTCAATTTCTACCGACCAAGGTTTAGTGACCAAGGTATGGGCTTGCAAGGCTGGATAGGACTTTTCTGTACCAAATTCGTAATAGTTGTTGTAAGTCGTGGCGTCTTTATAAGACGTTACTTTTTCCATGGTGGAGGCGCCACTGACTTTGCTTGACTGACCCGTTAATGGGCTGGGCTTTTTAGCTTGCGCCAAAGCTTCGCGGCTGGCCCATGTAGCCATAGAAGTACCCGCGATACCTGCTGCAATGCGTTTTAACAAATCGCGGCGTTGTTGGTACACCGCTTGCGGGGTGATGTCACTGCTGACCGGATGAATAAAACCAGAAGCATTGCCGATAGAAAACTGATTGCGTTGCATAGCCCAAGCCCTTTCAAATATGTGGCGCATTGTCGCGCGTTCGGATAAAAAAAAGCTGGCACGCATGCCAGCTTGTCTTGAATGCAGTAAGGGCTTTTAGCGCAGCCCTGCTACGTAGTCTGACACCGCTTTGATTTCACGATCATTCAATTTAGCGGCCACTTGCGTCATTTGCGTGTTGTTTTTGCGAACACCATCACGGAAAGCAGTGAGTTGGGCCACTGCATAGTCTGCATGCTGCCCAGCCAAACGTGGGTACTGAGAAGGAATGCCTGCACCTGTAGGTGAATGGCAACCTGCACACGCAGCGATTTGGCGATCGGCAATACCACCGCGGTAAATGCGCTCACCTAGGGTGACTAATTCTGTGTCTTTGGCAAAACCTTTTTTGGCAGTCTTGGTCTCTAACCAAGCGGCGATATTTTTCATGTCTTGCTCAGAAAGCGCGGCAGACATACCCATCATGATGGCGTTTGCGCGTTTGCCAGATTTGAATTCTTGCAATTGTTTGACGATGTAGTCAGGATGCTGCTGTGCCAATTTGGGGTTGGCAGATATTGCAGAGTTGCCGTCTGCCCCATGGCAAGCCGCACACACTGCACCGTAAGTGGCTTCACCTTTGGCCAAGTCAGGCTTTGCAGCAGGAGCAACTGCTTCATTGGCTTGCACAGAAAAAACAGAGGCTACAAGAAGCGTAGCGGTCAACAATGAGGCAAACAGTTTCATAAATAGGCCAGAAAGTAGAAGTAGCAAAATCAGTCAAAAACGCCACAGATTCTACAATGGCGTATGAATCCCTCCGACCACGCGAAGCACGCACTGGGTTGGTTGCACACAGCTAGGTTTTTAACCACCGCACCGCAACTGCACCATTTACCAGCCTACGAACTCCCTGAAATTGCCTTTGTAGGTCGATCCAACGCGGGGAAATCGACCTGTATCAATGTCTTAACCCAGCAAAAACGGCTGGCTTATGCATCCAAGACACCAGGCCGCACCCAAAACATCAACCTGTTTGCGCTAGGCCGCCAAGGCCAAGCCGATGCGGTCTTGGCCGATTTACCAGGTTACGGCTATGCGGCAGTTCCCAAACAAGACAAGATCCGCTGGCAGCAAGTCATGGCCAACTATTTGACCTCGCGAGAAAACTTACGCGCTGTCGTGTTGCTGTGTGACCCGCGATTGGGATTGACCGAACTCGACGACATCTTGCTAGACGTATTACGCCCTCGCGTCGAAGCCGGCCTCAAATTTTTGGTGCTGTTAACCAAAGCCGACAAACTCAACCGCAGCGAAGGTGCCAAGGCCTTGTCTATCGCCAAACTCCAAGCAGGTGGCGGTGAAGTGCGTTTATTCTCTGCTCTCAAAAAACAAGGCGTCGATGAAGTCGCCACGACTCTCTACGACTGGATGCATCCATGATTGATCAGGTTTCACACGCATTGCCGCATGGCATCACACTGAGTTGTCGCGTCAGTGGCGAAGTTGGCCGACCCGTGCTGATGTTTTTGCACGGCTTTCCGGAAGCCGCGTTTACATGGGACGCGATGCTGGAATACTTTGCCCAACCAGAGCATGGCGGCTATCTCTGCATAGCGCCCAACTTGCGTGGCTATGAAAACTCGAGTGCGCCCAAAGAAGTCGAAGCGTATCGACCCAAGTTCTTGGTGCAAGACATATTGGCATTAGCCCAAATAGTCAGTCCCACAGCGCCCTTGGCTGGATTGATTGCACACGATTGGGGTGGTGCTGTTGCGTGGAATGCCGCCAACCAGCACCCCGAAGCCATGCGACGCCTGATGGTGATTAACTCGCCGCATCCAGGAACTTTATTACGCGAGTTGCAAAACAACCCAGAACAACAAGCGGCCAGTGCGTATATGAATTTCTTAATTCGTCCCGATGCTGAGGAACTTCTGGCTGAAGATGACTTCCGCCGCTTATGGGAATTTTTCACCAATATGGGCGCAGTCGAT
>SYDB01000050.1 GCA_005786815.1 Burkholderiales bacterium | reverse complement strand
TGGTAGCACAAGGCAAGTTGGGAAACGACGGCATCTTTGTTGCCAGCGAGGTACTAGCTAAGCATGACGAAAACTACATGCCACCAGAAGCCCAGCATGCGATGGACCAAGCGGCAGCTGCTAAAGCTACGCAATCTTTAAAACCATAAACACAAATCATTAGGTACTCCATGATTCCTGAACTCGGTCATTTCGCGCTTATCTTGGCAACGGTTGTTGCGCTGATACAAGGCGTATTGCCTTTGACGGGAACTTATCTACCCTCTAGAACTTTACAAATCACCTTGCAATCTTTAGCCAGGCCTATGGCGATATTGCAATGTGTTTTGGTGGCGTGCGCTTTTGCCGCCTTAGCCACCGCATTTTTAACGAATGATTTTTCGGTGACCTATGTCGCCCAACATTCCAATTCCTTGCTACCCAAACCCTATCAATTTGCAGCGGTATGGGGTGGTCATGAAGGCTCGCTCTTGCTGTGGGTCCTGTTGTTAGCGGTTTGGTCTATGGCCGTTGCACTATTTTCTAAAAGCTTGCCTCTAGATATGGTGGCTCGGGTATTGGGCGTATTGGGATTGATCTCTGTTGGATTTTTACTGTTCATTCTCATCACATCTAATCCATTTGAGCGCTTATTGCCCGCCGCTTTGGACGGGCGTGATTTAAACCCACTCCTGCAAGATCCAGGTCTTGTGATCCATCCACCTATGCTCTACATGGGTTATGTGGGTCTGTCTGTCGCTTTTGCTTTTGCTGTGGCTGCGTTGCTCAGCGGGCGTTTAGATGCTGCATGGGCACGTTGGTCTCGTCCTTGGACAGTGATCGCATGGACATTCCTGACCTTTGGTATTGGCCTTGGCTCTTGGTGGGCTGACTACGAATTAGGTTGGGGTGGTCGGTGGTTTTGGGACCCGGTTGAAAACGCGTCGTTGATGCCAGGGCTGGTGGCGACCGCACTGATTCACTCATTGATGGTGACAGAGAAGCGTGGCAGTTTCAAAGCATGGACAGTATTGTTGGCAATTGCTGCTTTTTCATTGTCCTTGCTTGGAACGTTCTTGGTGCGTTCAGGCGTATTAACCTCCGTGCATGCGTTTGCATCTGACCCAAAACGTGGCGTCTTTATATTGGTGTTCTTAGCGGTGGTAGTCGGAAGTTCGCTCACTTTATTCGCATGGCGAGCACCACGTGTGACATTAGGTGGCCGCATGGAGTTGGTCTCACGTGAGTCGTTTTTACTAGCCAATAGTGTGTTGCTGGTGGTGGCTACAGGCGCTGTTTTACTTGGAACGATTTACCCCTTGATCATCGATGCATTGAATATGGGCAAGTTATCTGTGGGTCCACCGTATTTCAACGCGGTGTTCGCACCACTGCTGGTGCCTACGGTGTTTTTGATGGTGCCTGGATCCATTGCGCGATGGCGTGAAGCCAAGGTGTCTGAGATTGCCTATACCTTGCGCTTCTCAGGTGCTGCTGCAGTGTTGTTGGCTATTGGCTTGCCTTTCGTGTTGGGTGGTTGGTCTTTAGGCGCCATGTTGGGCATATTCTTAGGTGCCTGGGTGGGCTTGGGTACTTTGCAACAAGTGGTGACGCGGTTACGCAAACCAGGACGTATTGGTTTGTCTTTCTGGGGGCAGCATACTGCGCACTTTGGTATAGCAGTCCTTGTTGTGGGTATAACAGGCGTGAATTCGTATGAAGTGGAACGTGATGTGCGTATGCATGTGAATGACGTGGTCACTATTGAACCCTACAGCTTTCAGTTGAAGTCGCTGGGCGAAGTGACTGGGCCGAATTACAAAGCCGTGCGCGCTGATGTTGAAGTCAAGCGTGGCAACGAAGTGATCGAAACTTTACATCCAGAAAAGCGTCGTTATTTTTCATCGGCCATGGCCATGACCGAAGCGGGTATTGATACCGGATTTATGCGCGACTTGTATGTTTCACTAGGTGAGCCTCTAGACGATGCGCGTACCGAGTGGAGTATGCGGGTTTATTACAAACCTTTTGTCCCTTGGTTGTGGGGTGGTGTGCTGTTGATGGTGCTTGGCGGCTTATTTGCCGCTTTAGATAGAAGGTACCGTGCATGAAAAAGGTTTTCATCCCGCTGGTGTTTTTCTTTGGCCTAGTGATATTTCTTGCAATTGGCTTGAACAGAGACCCTCGCGAAATTCCCTCGCCTTTGATTGGTAAGGCCGCACCTGCTTTTAACTTGGTCACTTTAGAGAGCGATAAAACTTTTTCTCCTGAGCAAATGCTGGGCAAAGTATGGATGTTCAACGTGTGGGCCACATGGTGCGTGGCTTGCCGTGAAGAGCATCCAGTGCTTGTTGCATTTGCTGAAAAAAACCAAGTTCCTATCGTTGGTTTGAGCTACAAAGAAATCCAACCGCAAGACCCAGCAGCCAAACAAAGCGACGCCGTCAAATTGCAAGTGGCACGTGAGCGCAGTGCGGTGTGGTTGCAACGCCATGGTAACCCTTACACCACATCGGTGATGGATTTAGATGGCCGCGTCGGTATTCAATATGGCGTCTATGGCGTGCCAGAAACCTATGTGATCGATCAGCAAGGTGTCATTCGTTTCAAACATGTCGGAGCAGTCACGCCGCAGCTTTTGGCGGAGAAAATTTTGCCGCTGATGCAAAATTTAAGTAAATCATGAAGTACATCTGCATTTTTCTGATGACTCTGTGCATGGGCTTGGTCAATGCGCGTGAAGCTGTATCGTTGGTAGATGATCCCATCGAGGAAGCGCGATTAGTGCATATTTCACAAGAGCTGCGTTGCTTGGTGTGCCAAAACGAATCCTTGTCTTCATCGCGTGCAGAATTGGCGGACGATTTACGTCGCGAAGTGCGTGACCTGATTCGGTCGAATAAATCCGACCAAGAAATCAAAGATTTTTTAGTGTCTCGTTACGGTGACTTCGTGCTCTATCGTCCCGAAGTCAAGCCCTTAACTTGGGTGCTGTGGTTTGGCCCGTTTGTGGTTTTGTTGATCGCAGGCATTTTTTTATTGTTCTACCTGCGTCAACGCCGTGCTACCTTGCAGCCGCAAGTATTAAGTGATAACGAACGCGCGCGGGTCGAGCAGTTGTTGAAAGATTGATGTGAACCCAGAACTAAGCTTTCTTTTGTGCGCCTTAGCCATGGTGGTTGTCGTGCTGGCAGTCATCAGTGTGAGTTTGTGGCGTGGCTCACAGCTGGGTGCAGCAGATGTCCAAAAAATTCAAGATCGCGTAGATGACCCTGTTCAAGCCAATGCTGCGGTTTACAAAGACCAATTACGCGACTTAGAAAAAGAATATGTATTGGGTAATTTGAGTAGCGAAGAGTTGCAGACTGCCAAAGATGAATTAGCAAGACGATTGCTTGAGGATGTCGGTGGCGACGCAATAAGCACCGAGCATTCTCAGGCAACCTCGCAAGAAGAGACGCTTGTAGCAGTGCATGATCCCGCACAAATTGCAAAACCTAAACCCCAAGCTTGGCGTGCGCCGTGGGTTTTGGTGATGAGCTTCGTATTTTTGGTGCCTGTAGCCTCGATGTTGATGTATGCCGTGACGGGTCAACCTCTTGCATTAAACCCCGCATCCTTGCAGGCTGAAGCTGAGCAAGGTTCCAACGTTTCACCCGAAAAGATGACCGAAATGGCCACCGCTTTGATGCGTCGCCTACAAGACGAGCCTAATCAAGTCGATGGTTGGGTCATGCTGGCACGTGTGCAACGTGCGCGCGAACTTTTTGATGAATCTGATGAGGCTTTTAGAAAAGCGCTGGCGCTTAGCAAAGACGACAACTTGGCGATTGAACATGCCGAAGTTTTGGCGCAGAAAAACCAAGGCAACTTTGCAGGACAGCCATGGGCCATCATTCAACGTGTGTTGACGGCGGACCCGCAGCACTTAAACGCTTTGTTTTTGGCGGGCAGCGCGTCATACACGGAGCTTAACTACCGATCTGCGCTGCGTTTTTGGGAGCGGGCTCGAGAAGTGGTGGAGCCAAACTCTCCTGATGCGCCTGAATTAGACCGAGCAATTGCACAGACCCGCGAAAAAATGGGTTTGCCCGCAGCACCCCCACGCAGCAATGCAACGGCTAGCGCGCCCGGACAGCTAAATACCAATTCCACTAACAACGGCGCTGCGGTAAACCCTAACTCGGCAGGTGCTGCCAATAACCAAGCAAGTTCGGCACGCATTTCAGGCAGAGTGAGTGTGATCAAAGAGCTAGCCGACAAAGTCGCGCCAACGGACACGGTGTTTGTTTTCGCGACCCCCGTATCAGGCTCGCGTATGCCACTCGCGATTGTCAGAACCACAGCAGATAAATTGCCTTTTGACTTTGTCTTGGACGACAGCACATCGATGAACCCAGCGGCCAAGCTATCGAGCATGACCGAGGTGACGGTGAAAGTTCGAATTTCCAAGAGCGGCCAAGCCATCGCACAACCTGGAGATTTGGGTGTAAGCCTGACTCCTGTGAAGCTGGGCAGCAGTGGCCTTAACCTGATGGTGCGCGAACCGCTGTAATGAAAAAAGGCCTTGTTGAAGAGGTCTTTTTGCGGTGACTACAACCTAATATCGGGGCTAAAGCCAGCCAGATCTCACTAAAACCTTTTAGAGCAATCCATGCATCCGAGCAAAGTGCAGCGTCTGTGTGCGGCTTTTCACACCCAGGCGACGGAACAGGCGCCACAAGTGGACTTTGACGGTGTGTTCACTGATATCGAGCTCTTCAGCAATTTCACGGTTACCTAAGCCACGGTCCAACATGATGATGAGTTGCTTTTGGCGCTTGGAGAGCTTGGTGTCTCCTAGTGGAATGGTTTCTTCGTCGCCAGCCTCAGCCGCAAACAAGCCTTTGAGCGCTTCGCCGATTTCGTTGCTAGGGGTCGATTTTTCGATATAGATGTCAGCACCAGCCTCGATACAGGTTTCTTCTGCTTCGCCAGCGGGCATAGAAGATAGAACTGCCAAAGGCACTTCGGGGTACATTTTTTTCACTTCGGTGACCGCGCTGGTACCTTTGACGCCAGGCAAGAGCAAGTCAAGCACAAACAGGGTGGGCTCGCCATTTTTGATGATGGCGGCTTGTAATTCACTAAATTTGTCTAATTCGATGACCTTGGTGGAGGAGCGCATGCGACGCAACAGCATGGCAATGGCGGAACGGACTAAGGGGTGGTCATCGATGATGTACATACTCATTTTTATTACTCCTGCGCTTGTATGTTAGTAGTTTAGCCCCATTGCTGCCCGAACATCGCGCATGGTGGCTCGGGCGGTTATGCGTGCTTTTTCAGTACCTGCGTCCACAATATCACGAACTAGCTTGGGTTGGCTTAGGTATTTCTCAGCACGCTCAAACATCGGTTGCTGCTCACGCAGGATGGCGTCGATGATGGGTTGTTTGCACTCCAAACAGCCAATTCCTGCCGTTTTGCAGCCTTGGGTCACCCATTGCTTGGTGTCATCCGTGCTGTAGACCTTGTGGAATTGCCAAACAGGGCAGTTTTCAGGATTCCCAGCATCCGTGCGCTTGGCGCGCGCAGGATCGGTGGGCATACGCTTGACTTTGTGCTCTAGCGTGGCGCGGTCTTCACGGATGGCAATGGCGTTGTTATAACTTTTGCTCATCTTGGCACCGTCTAAGCCTGGCAGTTTGCTAGCCTCGGTCAACAAAACTTGTGGCTCGGGCAAGATGACTTTGCCAGTGCCTTTGAAGTAGCCCTCTAAACGCTCGCGGTCTAAGGCGTCGAGTTCTGTGGCACTGGCGATATAGCCCATGGCACCTTCCAAAGCTTTGGCGTCTCCAGTCTCTTGGTAGGTTTTGCGAGATTTCTCAAACCGCTTGACGCTGTCTTTAGGCAACTTGGCCAAACTCGCTTGGGCTTTCTCGAGGGCGTTGGCTTCGCGCCCATAGAGATGGTTGAAGCGTCTTGCAGCTTCGCGTGTCAGTTCGACATGGCTGGCTTGGTCTTCGCCCACTGGAACGTATTTGGCTTTGTAAATCAAGATATCCGCAGCCTGCAGCAAGGGATAGCCTAAGAAGCCGTAGGTTGCTAAGTCTTTGTCTTTGAGTTTTTCTTGCTGGTCTTTGTACGTGGGTACGCGTTCTAACCAACCTAATGGCGTACCCATCGCGAGGAGGGTGAAAAGCTCAGCATGTTCAGGGATGCGGCTTTGCAAAAACATGGTGCACTGGTTGGGGTCGAGGCCTACGGCAAGCCAATCGATCACCATTTCATACACATTTTGTTCAATGATTTCGCGGCTTTCGTAGTGCGTGGTCAGGGCATGCCAATCTGCGACGAAGTAGTAGCACTCCATTTCAGACTGCAAACGCACCCAGTTTTTCAAAGCGCCGTGGTAGTGGCCTAAATGCAGGGCGCCAGTGGGGCGCATACCTGAGAGAACGCGGTCTTTCATGTCATTTACTTTATGGAATGAATTAGAAGAATTGTCGCATTGCATCGTTAGAAATTTATCTATTCGAGGCCTAGCGCGCGCAAAGCGCCCCGACCCTGCCGAATGATGGTGGGATCGCCGCCGCCATCCATGCTGGTGAGGTCGACGACCGTGGTGGCTTCTAGCGGACAAGCGCCTGCGTCAATCACCGCAGCGAGTTCGTGCTCGAAGCGTTGGCGAATCTCTTGCGCGTCATTCATGGGCTCAATCTCGCCAGGGGGAATCAATGTGGTAGCAAGTAGGGGTTCGCCATGCAGCGCCAAAAGTTCTAGCAAGGTTTTGTTCTCGGGCACCCGCAGGCCGATGGTTTTGCGTTGCGGATGGCTCACACGCCGAGGGACTTCTTTGGTGGCCTCTAATATGAATGTGTAGGCGCCTGGGGTGGCTGCCTTAAGCAAGCGGTATTGGCGGTTACCTACCTTGGCGTAGTTTGAAAGCTCAGACAAATCGCGACACAGCAAAGTGAGATGGTGCTTATCGTCGACTTGGCGTATGCGGCGCATTTTTTCAACGGCTGTTTTATCGTCCAAGTGGCAGACCAAGGCGTAACTCGAATCGGTTGGCACGGCCACCACGCCACCGCTGGCTAAAAATGCGACGGCTTGTTTGAGTAAGCGCGGTTGAGGACTCTCAGGATGTACCTGTAAAAACTGCGCCATGGTTGGGTTGTATCAATCGTGCGCAGGCGGAACGCTTTTGGCATGCTCGCGTTGGCCGAGCCAGCCAGCGCCCAAACCACACAGGGCAATCAATGACATGCCTGTGAGCGCAATCGGGTCGGGGATATGCGAGAAAACCACCCATCCGGTCAACGTGGCAAAAGCTATTCCACTGTAGAGAAAAGGCGTGACGCGCGAAGCAGGCGCGCGCGCAAAGGCTACGATCAGCAAATAATGCCCTAATGTTCCGGCACAACCGATCAAAACCATCAACATCCATTGAAAACCAGTCAATTCTGTAGTCCACGCACTGACGACCAAACCAGTGGAAATTAAGGCGCCAACCCAGCCGGTATAGATGTGCATGGTCTCGGGCGATTCTGTTTTAGCCATGTGGCTGGTCAAAATCTGAAAGCTGGAGTAAGACAGCACCATCAGCATAGGAATCCAGGCATGGCTTGCGTCCATGCCACCGCCGGGCCGAACGATTAGCAAGGCGCCCACCATGCCGCCGGATACAAATACCCAGCGCAACATCGACACATGTTCTTTCAACACAAAGCGCGCCAAGATAGTGACCGTCAAGGGCGACAACATAGCAATCGCACTGAATTCGGCCACCGGCATGCGAATCAAGCTACCAAACGCTAAAAAACTAGATGTCAGCAGCAGCAATCCACGGATGATTTGAAATTTCAAAGCGAGGGTCTGAAAGACTGCTCGGCCTTTGCGAGGCAGTATGAGTGCGGTGGTCGCAACGGCTTGGAAGGCATAGCGAAACCACAACACCATCAACATGGGCACGCTGGCCAAAAGAAACTTATTAGTGGTATCGAGCACCGCAAAGCACGCCATCGCGATCACAGCATAGAGCATGCCTGCCAAGGCCTGTTGTGCTGAGAGGGGGGAGCCGTCTACGGATGTATGTTTTGAAACGGTGCTCATTGGATGCGATGGGCCAAGGCTTCCCACACGGGGGTGAGTTGGCCGGGCAGCCAAGGCAAGGTACCTAGATCAATACGGCTTTCTTCTGGGCTATGAAAATCGCTGCCGCGTGAAGCGAGCAGATCAAACTCTTTCGCCATGTCACCGTATTTGACATATTCGGCGGTGGTATGGCTACCCGTCACCACTTCCACGCCTTGCCCGCCGTGGTTTTTAAATTCGGTGAAGAAGGCGTATTCCTCGTTGGGAGTGAAGTTGTACCGACCTGGATGGGCAATGATGGCAATGCCTTGCGCTTCGGTGATCCATTGCACAGCTTCTTTGAGCGATGCCCAGCGGTGTGGCACAAATCCAGGCTTGCCTTCGGTCAGAAACTTACGAAAGACTTCGTGGGTGTCAGCGCAAACGCCCGACTCGACGAGATAGCGGGCGAAGTGGGTGCGGGAGATGAGTTCAGGATTACCAACATATTTCAAGGCGCCCTCGTAGCAACCGTGGATACCAACTTGCGCCAAACCTTGCGCCATTTCTTGTGCGCGTTCGCCACGACCGCCACGGGTCTTGCGCAAGCCTTGTTGCATGCCAGCATCTTCGTGGTCGAAGCCTAAACCAACGATGTGAACGGTTTTGCCCGCGAAAGTAACGGAGATTTCTGTCCCCGTGAGGTACTGCATGGCTTGGGCTTTGGCTGCAGCTAGCGCACGCGCTTGCCCGCTGATTTCATCGTGGTCAGTCAGCGCCCAGAGCTCAACCCCGTTAGCTTTGGCGCGCGCCGCTAATGCTTCGGGGGTGAGGGTGCCATCAGACACCACAGAGTGACAGTGCAGATCGGCGTTTAAGACAGTGGTGCTCACAAAGTCGATTGTAGGCGGGGTAGGGCTTGACGTGCATTGGCCGTGGTGGCTGCAGCGAGCTCCTCCAAAGATATGCCACGCAGTTCTGCCAAAACAGATGCGATACGCGGTAACTCAGCTGGACTGTTTCTGCCTTGCGCCTTACCTTTTTCTCGGTCTTCGGCGGTGGTGTACATCCAGTGGGGCGGAATGTCTGGCGCATCGGTCTCAAGTACCAAAGCCGATAACGGCAATTCGGTGGCTAGCGCACGCAGCTTGGTCGCGCGGTCATAGGTCATTGCGCCACCGAAACCGAGTTTGAAGCCCATCTCGATAAACATCTTCGCTTGTTGCAGGCTGCCATTGAAAGCATGGGCTATACCACCCGCCACGGGGAATAGACGAAGCCCTTTTAGCAAACCATCAGCACTGCGACGCACGTGCAAGATGACGGGCAGTTGGTGGCGTTGCGCAATTTGCAGTTGCGCTACAAAAAAATGGGTTTGCTTGGC
>SYDB01000049.1 GCA_005786815.1 Burkholderiales bacterium | reverse complement strand
CAATGCCATTTGATTTCGTAGCACTTGTTAAATGCTTTTTAGGGCGCGACATGGCCAATTCAAAGGCAAATTTCAGCACGCGGTCCACGCCAATGCGAGACATTACCGTCTCTTGCATCACGATTTCACGTTCTGTTCCAGGGTACATGCGGCCACCGATACTGGAGTACTCGCCTTCGGTGTTTTCTCGCACGATATACATATCGATTTCGCCGGGGGCACGCGGTGTTCCGTCTTTGCGCACCACTGGCGCGATGATGCCAGGCATCAAACGCGCTGGGCGTAAGTTGATGTATTGGTCGAATTCACGGCGAAACAATAAAAGAGAACCCCACAAAGATATATGGTCTGCAATTTTGTCAGGCCAACCTACCGCACCAAAGTAAATCGCATCGTGCCCACCGATTTGGTCTTTCCAATCATCGGGCATCATCTTGCCGTGCTTCTCAAAATAATCCCAACTAGCAAAATCGAAATGGTCAAACGCTAAGTCAATACCAAATTTACTAGCGGCCGCTTCCATCACGCGGATGCCTTCGGGCATCACTTCTTTACCGATACCGTCACCAGCAATGACTGCAATGCGTTTTTTGGACATATGGATTTCTCGTTTTGTGGTTTGCGAAGTTTTTAAAAAATTAGCGCTCGATTTTAGGTGGTCGCACCACCAAACTGACCCCTAAGGCAGTCACCAAAATACCAATCAGGGTGACAAACGTCATCGTTTCACCAAACAGCACCAAGGCCAGCACGGCGGTCGTAGGAGGTACGAGATACATCAAGCTGGTCACTGAGGCTGCTGCGCCACGTTGTATCAATATGTAAAACAACGAGCTTCCACCTAATGTCAGGCACAACACCGACCACGTCATGGCATAAAGCATCTTGTAGTTCCAATGAATGGCTTCAGTCTCCATCATGGCCAAGGGCAATGTAACAACCCAAGCGGCCATCAGTTGCACGCTGCTGGCGGTACGTACATCACAGGGTTTAACAAACTGCTTTTGATACAGCGTGCCCACGGTAATCGACGCCAAGCCCATAAATGCCATGGCCAAACTAAAAGGTGTGACTTCAATGCCGCCTTCTAATTTGTGTGACACCACCATGGACAGCCCTACAAAACCTAAGACCAAACCTTGCCATTGCCTACGCGAAACATGACCGCCTTGCGACGATAACCATATGGCTGTGAGAACCGGTTGTAATCCAACGATCAAGGCGGTTAGGCCAGAGCCCATGCCACCTTTGACGGCAGACCAAACGCCAGCCAAATAGCCCGCCTGTATAAAAATACCCGTCACACCCAAATGCAGCCATTGCCGCTTGTCACTTGGCCACGGCACTTTGGACAGATAAATCCAAGGCAGAAAACACAAGATAGAAAAAGCAAAACGCAACCAAAGAAACGCAAACGGGGGCGAATTGGGCATGCCATAACGCGCCACGATAAACCCTGTACTCCAAATACCGACAAAGACTAGCGGCATGGCGCGTAGCCATGAAAGCTGAGAAGAACTCGCCATTATTTAGCGTGGTCCAAGATATCGGGCCAGGCTTTTTGTAGGTAATACACCATGGACCACACAGTCAAGATGCCAGCAATCCATATCAATACAAACCCCCAAGCAGCGGTGTCGATCACACCAAACAAGATACCGTCGTAAAGCAAAAACGGAATCGCCACCATTTGCATGGTGGTTTTGAGTTTGCCCAGCATATGCACTGCCACACTGCGCTTGGCACCAATTTGCGCCATCCACTCGCGCAAAGCTGAAATTGCAATTTCACGACCAATGATGATGAGTGATACCAATACATCCACACGCCCCAGATGCACCAAGACCAACAAACTGGCGCACACCAAAAACTTATCTGCCACTGGATCTAAAAATGCACCAAAGGCTGAGGCTTGGTTTAACTTGCGCGCCAAATAACCATCTAGCCAATCGGTCAAGGCAAAAACTACAAACATCACGGTTGCCAGCAGATTGCGTGATGCGTTGTCGATCGGTAAATAAAACAAGCCTGCGATAAAAGGAATCGCAGCAATGCGCGTCAAAGTTAAAAGCGTTGGTATGGTCCACATAAGGGCTTATTCGTAAATGATTTGCGACTGCCCTTGGTGGGCCTGCGCCATCCAACTTGCCAATGCGGCGTCAGTAGGGAAAAATTTAGCGTTGTCGCCGAGTTCAATCTCAGCATTGGCCCCCTCGCGCAATACCTGCAGGCGGACTCCTAAGCCACGCACCAAGTTGCCTTGTTCAGATGCTTCTACGCGAGCTGGATGCTCACGAACTATGCGCGCAATATCAGGCACAGTGCCATTGACTGCCACGCGCAAGTATTTACCGAAACGGCAACGCGCTTGGTTCAAGTCCCACACTTGATTGATCGACAAGCGCAGGCCTCCAGAGAAGCGATCGTTTTGCACTTTGCCCATCACAACCACCAATTCGTCTTCACGCAGGATGTTGCGATACGTATTCATCGTTGCGTCGTCTGCAGTGGCTTCAATCATTCCAGATTTGTCGTCCAACTTAAAAATCGCTAATCTGCCGCGTTGGCCATTAATCGTCTTCATATCACTCACAATGCCAGCGAGTAATTGCGGTTCACGTGAATCCATCAAGTCATCGATACGGGTTTTGACAAAGCTACGCACTTCGCGGTCCACTTCATCAAACAAATGCCCAGACAAATAAAACCCTAAAGCTATTTTTTCTTGGGTCAATCGTTCTTTGACACCCCAAGGCATGGCATTCACCAAATCGGGTTCTTGATGGCTAGATCCGTGGGTTTCGTCCCCCATATCAAATAATCCACCTTGGTTGACATTGGCTTGGCTGGCAGAGGCAAAGTCAAACGCACGGTCAACGCTGGCCAATAGGGAGGCGCGGTTCAAATCCAGGCAATCGAATGCACCGGCTTTGATCAAAGCCTCTACGGTGCGCTTATTCAAACCAGAGCGGTCGACACGACGTGCAAAGTCATACACGCTGGTGAAAGCACCACCGCTTTCGCGCGCAACAACAATGGCTTCTATCGCTTGCTCACCAGAGCCTTTTATAGCGCCTAAACCGTAGCGAATGGTTTTGTCAGAAATCGGCTCGAACCGATAGGTTCCGCGGTTGATATTGGGCGCCTCGAAAGCCATACCCATTTTTATTGCATCTTCATACAAAACCTTGAGCTTGTCGGTGTCGTCCATCTCCACCGTCATGTTGGCGCAGAAGAATTCAGCGGTGTAATGCACCTTCACCCAAGCGGTGTGAT
>SYDB01000048.1 GCA_005786815.1 Burkholderiales bacterium | reverse complement strand
GGCCGACTTCGCTAGCGTTAATTCAACACACCTTAGATGCGGCAAAAGAATTTCCTAATGCACTAGTCGCCTCAGGTTGCGGCACCGACCATCTTGAGCCAGACCAAGTTAAATCAGTAGATGACGTTATCCGCGCCTATGAACACCAAATGGAAGCGGTTGAAGCTTTAGGGGGAAAGCTCATCATCATGGCAAGCCGCGCATTGGTCAAAGTTGCGAAGGGTCCAGATGACTATGAAAAAGTTTATGCACGCATCATTTCGCAAGCCAAGCAGCCCGTCATATTGCACTGGTTGGGCGATATGTTTGACCCAGCATTGAATGGCTACTGGGGATACCAAGACTTAGACAAGGCCACACAAACTGCGCTTGACATTATTCACACCTATAAAAACAAAGTAGACGGTATCAAAGTTTCACTTTTAGACAAACACCGTGAAATCAATATGCGTAGACGTCTACCAGCAGGCGTGAGGATGTATACGGGTGATGACTTCAATTACCCCGAGTTGATTGCTGGAGATGGCATTGGCACAGAAACAGTCCACCAGCAAAGCGACGCCTTACTTGGTATTTTTGATGCCATCGCTCCGACGGCTAGCAATGCGCTGCAACAACTTGCGCTTGGTAATTCTGAGGGGTTTATACAAACTCTAGAACCTACTTTGGCGCTTTCGCGGCATATTTTTCAAGCACCTACGCGCTTTTATAAAACTGGCGTAGTTTTCATGGCATGGCTCAACGGACACCAATCGCATTT
This sequence comes from Burkholderiales bacterium, assembly GCA_005786815.1. Lineage (GTDB taxonomy): Bacteria > Pseudomonadota > Gammaproteobacteria > Burkholderiales > Burkholderiaceae_C > Limnohabitans. The sequence continues at coordinate 3,741 of SYDB01000048.1, read as the reverse complement.
TTCAATGGTGGGAGGGCAACAAAGCGCACGCTCTGTGCAGCATTTATGCGATCTTTTTGTTCTAGCAGACAAAGCAGGCTTATTTATAAATCCAGAACTCGCCCATGCCCGTATGCAGTCATATTTGAAAATTCACACATAAATTGCAAAAAGCAGTTTGATAGCGAAGCACCCAATATCACATTGACAGTAACTATGCAGCCAGCAAGACTCGCGCTTTCCCATATCTCCAAACGGTATCCAGGCGTTGTGGCGAATGACGATGTGTCTTTAACTGTTCAACCCGGTGAAATACATGCTGTCTTAGGTGAAAACGGGGCTGGTAAATCCACCTTGATGAAAATCATATTTGGTATGGTGAAGCCTGACTCGGGAATGGTTCAATTTAACGGTGAACCCATCACTATCCAAAATCCAAAACAAGCCAAGCAACTTGGCATTGCCATGGTGTTTCAGCATTTCAGTCTCTTTGATTCGTTCACCGTTGCAGAAAACGTCTGGTTGGGCCTCGACAACACACTAAATTTAGAAGAAGTGATCGCGCAAATTTCTCGCGTGGCTTCGCAATATGGTTTAGACATCGATCCCCATAGACCCGTTCACACCTTGAGTGTTGGAGAGATGCAGCGCGTTGAAATTATTCGTGCCCTTTTGACAAATCCGCAATTACTGATTTTGGACGAGCCCACATCCGTGTTAACCCCCCAAGCAGTGGATAAGCTTTTCTTAGTCTTACGGCAGTTGGCAGATGAAGGTCGCAGCATCATTTACATCAGCCATAAATTGCATGAAATCCGAACCCTGTGCAGTGCATGTACGGTCATGCGATTTGGTCGCGTCACTGGGGTCTGCGACCCACGCCAAGAAAGCGATGCGTCACTGAGCGAACTGATGGTGGGCAGCACATTACCTGACCTTTCGATCTCTGCGGCACAACCTGGCAAAGCGGTACTTAGCGTGAATAACTTGTGCTTAGCCTCTGAAGATATCTTTGGTACAGACCTTGAAGGCATCCACTTATCAGTCCACGCAGGTGAGATCGTTGGAATAGCCGGTGTTTCAGGCAATGGCCAACGCGAATTGCTATTTGCACTCTCTGGTGAAGATACGCGTTCCCCCGAGGGTGCTATTGGCTTACAGGGACAAAATATTGGCCACCTCAATCCATTACAAAGACGTGCATTAGGCTTGCACTTTGTGCCTGAAGAGCGTTTGGGGCGTGGTGCAGTGCCAAGCTTAAGTCTTGCGAGTAATGTTTTACTCACACGAAAAGAATCTTTACAAACCAAGGGCTTCTTGCGATTTATAGGCTGGATAAGAAACTACGCACTACACAAACAAGCGCAAGCACTGATAGACCGTTTCCGAGTTAAAGCCTCTGGTTCACATGCACTGGCGAGTTCTTTATCTGGCGGTAATTTACAAAAATTTCTTATCGGTCGCGAAATCGACGCCCGCCCCACGCTTTTAATTGTGTCGCAGCCTACATGGGGCGTAGATGTATCTGCAGCAGCCAATATTCGCTCTGAACTGATGGCACTGCGCGACCAAGGATGTGCTGTGCTTGTGTTGAGCGAAGAACTCGACGAATTGCTCTTGCTTTCTGATCAGTTGCATGTGATTGCAAACGGCAAGTTATCTCCCGCGCTCTCGAGAGCCCATGCAAAAGTCTCGACCATCGGTACTTGGATGAGCGGGTTATGGACTACACAAGATGCTACGACTTGAAGCCCGCCAACAAGCCTCTGTGATTTGGCGTTACGCCTCTCCTTTGCTGGCCTTGGCAATTACATGCGCATTGGGTTCAGCCTTGTTCACGGGCATGGACATTTCACCAACCAAAGGTTTATCCATGTTTTTTTGGGAGCCGATTAAAAGTGTGTATGCCTTGTCTGAATTACTAGTCAAAGCTACGCCGTTGCTATTGATCGCTTTGGGCTTATCGGTTTGCTTTAAATCCAATATTTGGAATATCGGTGCCGAAGGGCAATTTGTCATGGGTGCCATATTTGCGGCAGGTGTTGCCCTCACGGCAGAAGTGGATAGCCATGCAGGTTATTGGGTTTGGGTAGTTTTGGCTGGTATGTTGGGTGGCATGTTGTGGGCGGGTATCACTGCTTTTCTTCGCGACACATTCAACGCCAATGAAATCTTAGTCAGTTTGATGCTGGTATATGTCTCAGTGATGTTCTTGAACTATTTGGTGTACGGCTCTTGGAAAGATCCACTGGGCTATAACTTTCCACAAACCAAGACATTTGATGCAGTGACGCAAATCCCCAAATTGATTGCAGGCACCCGCGTCAATATTGGAGCCCTATTGGCCCTCATTGGCGCTGCTGCATTGTGGCTATTTATGTTTCGTACCCACGCTGGGTTTGCTTTAAAAGTTGGGGGGTTGGCGCCAGACGCTGCTCGCTATGCAGGCTTTTCTTCTCGCCGAGCTTTATGGACTGCTATGTTGATATCTGGTGGTTGCGCAGGATTGGCGGGTGCATTCGAAGTTGCGGGGCCTTTGAGACAACTCACACCTTTCGTTCCTGCAGGCTATGGTTTTGCAGCCATCATCGTGGCCTTTGTAGGTAGGCTTCATCCTTTTGGCATGGTTTTATCTGCACTATTGATGAGTATGTTTTTTATTGGTGGCGAGTTAGCGCAGTCACGGCTTGGTTTGCCGAGATCTTTGACGGGCGTATTTCAAGGATTGCTGTTGTTTAGCCTGCTGGCTTGTGACACCTTGCTGTTGTTTCGCGTTCGTTGGACCGCTTTGCCAACCCTGCATGCCACACCTACCGCCTCACGCTGATGGAAACTTACGCACTTCTCTTGGCAGCTACTTTGAACGCAGGTACGGTGTTGGCACTTGCGTCTCTCGGACTGTTAATCAACGAAAAAGCGGGCATTGTGAATCTGGGTGCAGAAGGCATGATGCTGTGTGCGGCCATTGCTGGTTTTGCTGCGGTATCTGTCACTGGTAACGATTTACTAGGTTTTACGGCAGGCATCACAGCAGGTGCTGTGATGGCAGCTATATTTGGTTTTTTTGTAATTTGGTTGAACACCAACCAATATGCAACAGGCTTGGCATTGAGTTTATTTGGCGCGGGATTCTCCGCTTTTGTAGGTGTTGCATTTGTCCAAGCCAAGTTGCCAGAACGTGTTCAATATGTTGTTCCATTTTTAAGCGATATACCTTGGCTCGGAACTGCCTTGTTCCGCCAGCACCCCTTGGTTTATGGTGCTGCAGCATTGGCCATTGGTTTGTCTTGGTTTCTCTACCGCACACGGCTTGGCTTGGTGTTGCGTGCTGTGGGTGAATCACCCCACTCTTCGCATGCGCTTGGATTTTCAGTTCGCAAAGTCCGTTTTCTTGCTGTCATGGCTGGTGGCGCCTTATGTGGCTTATCCGGTGCTTACATTTCCATTATTTACACACCGCTATGGGTAGAAGGCATGATCGCTGGTAAGGGCTGGATTGCCCTAGCCCTTACAACATTTGCCACTTGGCGGCCTGCTCGGGTGTTATGGGGCGCTTACCTATTTGGTGGCGTCACCATGTTGCAGTTTCATTTGCAGGCCTCAGGCGTTGACGTTCCTAGCCAATTTTTGAGCATGTTGCCCTATATATGTACCATTGTGGTGCTGTGCCTTATTTCGCAAAATCCCAGGTGGTTACGCGCTAACATGCCAGCTTCGCTTGGCAAGCCCTTCTCGCCTTGAACATTTTTTTTCCACCATCTC
>SYDB01000047.1 GCA_005786815.1 Burkholderiales bacterium | reverse complement strand
CAACCCTAAATTTCGCGGGACCTTCATGTCGCTCAATGGCGCGGTGCAATCCTTCTCTATGGGTATCGCCTCTTGGGTCGGCGGAATGTTGTTGCAGCGTGAACCTAGCGGTCAAGTGACCCACTATTGGCTATGTGCAGTGGTTGCAGCATTTGCGTCTTTAGGCGCTTACTTTTTGGCTAATCGGGTGAAGATGCATGAATAAGCATCTTTCAATCATCTAACCGAGCAACCTCGCCAAAGTCAATAGCGCCAGCAACACCATCCACAACACCACCGAGCGCCACACCAAACCCACTACGCTGGCCAAGTGGCTTCTTTCCGGGGCACGTCCTGGGGTGCTTTCACTATCTTGGCCATCACTAGACGCACCCTCTTGCATCACTGCCTCCGATGCATCGATCCCACTTGGTGGCAGCGCTGCACCACCTAATTGCACATTCAATGCACCAGAAGTAGCCGCAATCACCACACCGTCGTTATCGTCAGAAAAGCGTTGCGCGTAATTGCGCCAGCAGTCGATGGCATCTTCAAAGTTACCCACCACACCAAATGCAACAGCAGTCATACGCGCTGGCAACCAGTCAACGGCGTACCAAGCCTTCTTGGCACAAGATTGCAAAGCCAGGCTTACAAATTTGTTATCGGCATGCGGCGCATGCGCCCAGATGCGAGATACCCATTCACTCATGCGGTAGACCACAGCACCAGCAGGGCCAAAGCCCAATGCAGCAAATACAGAGAAGCACGCCATAACACCAAACACATGGCGGTGCGCAGACAACACTGAGAACTCAATCACATGGCGCAACAACTCTTGGCGCGGCAAAGTGCCAACTGCGACTTGTTTCCAATGCGCCAATGCCTCACGCGCTTGCTGTTCGTCGCCCTCTTCCAATGCGTCACGGATATCCGTGAAGTAATGGCTGAACTGACGAAAACCCAACGCCAAATACAAAACTCCCACACTCCAAATCATCGCCGCAGGCCAACCCAACCAAGCCAGCAAACTCCAATGGATGATGAGAGATAAGACGGAAGGAACACCGACGGCTAAGGCCCATGTCATCCATGCGAGCTTTTCTTGTCCGGCGTCAAACGTGTGGCTGACCCACTCTAACCAAGCACGCAAAGCACGATGTGCCCAGTTGTCATGCGCCAAAGGACGCACTTGTTCAATTAAAAATGCAAAGAGTAGGGCTAAGAAACTCATAGCCTGATGATAACTACTAGGCTTGTAAGAAACGATAAAAGTTGCGCAACATCCCAGCCGTGGCACCCCAGATGAATCGCTGATGGTGCCCGTCTTGATACGGCATAGACAACCATTGACGTTGCACGCCCTCAAACTCCCACACATGCCAACGGTGGTTGGCGGGGTCCATCAAATAGGCCAATGGCACTTCGAATGCATGCGCCACTTCGTTTGTGTTGATTTGAAGTTGCATAGCTGGATCGATCAAAGCAACGATCGGCGTGACATGAAAAGCCGAGCCGGTGATGTAGGTGGGTAATTCGCCGAGCACCAGCACGTGATGCGACTCAAGTCCAACTTCTTCATAGGCTTCGCGCAATGCAGTGGCTGCCGCGTCTGCATCTTGTGAATCGCACTTTCCACCAGCGAACGCAACTTGGCCGGCGTGGGTACTCATATGTTCAGTGCGCTGGGTAAGCAATACGGTGGGTTCATCGCGCATCACGAGTCCCATCAAGACGGCAGCTTGCGCGGGCTCGCGGTCCATAAATTTCCGCTCGCGCATGATTTCTGGCCGCCATTTTGGCGGCTGCGCAAAGCGCTGTTGCAGGGCTTGTGCCGTCCACCTATCGCCTAGTACGGGCGCGAGATGGCTGTCTATCCGATCGACAGGAACTTTGAGTGGATCGAAGTTGGACGGATTAGCCATTAGACGCAATAAAAAAGCCACCGCAAGTGAACACTTGGGGTGGCTTATGGAGAGCCAAAGCTTGGAGTGGCTTACTCAGCCGCTGCTGCAGCGGCTTTGTTGGCGGCTGCAGACTTGCTGACCAGCTTTTCTTTAATACGGGCCGACTTACCGCTACGGTCACGCAAGTAGTACAACTTGGCACGGCGCACGTCGCCACGGCGTTTGACTTCGATGCTGGCGATCAAGGGGCTGTATGTTTGAAAGGTACGCTCGACACCTTCGCCACTGGAGATTTTGCGAACGGTAAAGCCGCTGTTCAAACCGCGGTTGCGTTTTGCAATGACTACGCCTTCGTAAGCCTGTAGGCGCTTGCGCGTACCTTCGACCACATTGACGCTAACGATAACCGTATCGCCAGGAGCGAATTCGGGGATTTTTTTGTTGAGGCGGGCAATTTCTTCTGCCTCAAGGGTTTGGATTAAATTCATAAAGACCTCTGATGGATCGTGACCGCGCTACACAAAAGGCTTCTGGTGACTTTTAATTAAAAGACCCGAAGCGGCCGGTCAGAGGATCGAAAAGCCTTCCATTATAGCGACTTTTGCTGCGCCAGTACAGCCTCGTCTTTGTCGTTCAGTAGGCCATTAGCGCGCGCAGCGTCAATCAAGTCTGGGCGCAGTCGCTGGGTCAGGCCCACGCGCTGCGCACGTCTCCATGTTTCTATTTGGGCATGGTGTCCAGACATGAGCGCTTCAGGCACGCCCTGCCCTTGCCATTGCTCGGGGCGCGTGAAGTGCGGGCAATCTAGCAATCCATCTAAGGCGGGGTGGAAACTGTCCATTTGCGAACTGTCCCCATCTTGCAAAACGCCTGGTTGCAAACGGGTCACCGCATCCAACAAGGCCATGGCGGCGATTTCGCCTCCGGACATCACAAAGTCGCCCAAGCTGATTTGCTGGTCTACAAACTGGTCAATAAAGCGTTGGTCCACGCCCTCATAACGTCCGCAGAGTAATACAGCGCCAGCACTATCCGCCCACTTTTGCACCGTGGTGTGTTGCAGCGTTGGGCCAATTGGCGAGAAAAGCACCAAAGGCGCCGCGTGACGGTCTTGGCCACGCTCCTCTGCGCGAATCGCTTCTAAACAAGCGGCCAATGGTTCGGCCATCATCACCATGCCGGGTCCGCCGCCGAAGGGGCGATCGTCGACCCGACGGTAATTGCCTTGCGCATAGTCGCGAGGGTTCCAGAGTTTGACCTCGACTTGGCCCGATTCGTAGGCGCGGCGTGTCACGCCACTGACTAAAAAGGCTTCGAAGATCTCTGGAAAAAGTGTGATGACGTCGAAACGCATGTTGATTGAAGTTTAGTTTTGACTGCTGTCTAGTGCGTGCAAAGGTGCGTCCTCTGCAAACAGTTTAGGTGTCAAAGTCGGCTTGCCAGTCAGCCGTGATGCGCTTGGCTACACGGTCAACTGCATCAATATATACGCCAACAAAAGGAATCATGCGCTCTTTGCTTTTGCCGTCTTCTTGGTAAGCAAGCACTAACACGGTTTGAGGCCCTGTATGCAACAGCTCTCTGACTTGTCCCAATGCAGCCCCTTCACGATTGACCACATCAAGTCCGATGAGATCAACCCAGTAGTACTCGTCCGTTTCAGGGGTCGGAAAATTAGCACGAGAAATAAAGATGCGTGCGCCTTTGAGTAACTCGGCACCGTTGCGGTCGTCAATGTTTTGCGCGTTT
>SYDB01000046.1 GCA_005786815.1 Burkholderiales bacterium | reverse complement strand
TCTTGGTGGGGTGCATTGATGCTACATATTAAGAACCTAACAGCTGGTTATGGCAAAGTGAATGTTTTGCACGGGATTAGTCTTGATGTGAATGAGCGTGAATGTGTAGCACTTATCGGAGCAAATGGAGCAGGCAAAAGCACCACCTTGCGCTGCATCTGTGGTCTTAACGAAGTGCGCTCCGGTAGCATTGAATTCTTGGGCGAACGGTTGGATGGAATGAGCGGGCATGCCATTGTTCGCAAAGGCATAACCATGTGTCCTGAAGGAAGGCAAGTATTTGCAGAAATGTCCGTTGTCGAAAATTTAGAAATGGGCGCGCATGTACGCAACGATAACGAGCAAAAAAGTGATGTAGAAAAAATGCTCGATCTATTTCCCGTTTTACGTCAACGCGCTAAGCAACGGGCCGGAACCCTTTCAGGCGGTGAACAAGAAATGTTGGCAATAGCGCGGGCTCTAATGGCAAGACCAAAACTTTGCATCTTCGACGAACCATCGTTAGGTTTAGCTCCGAAAATTGTTGAAGAAGTAGAACAAATTTTGGCTCGCATCAAGGCAATGGGAACAACCATTGTTTTGGTTGAACAAAATGCCGCAATGGCATTGCGATTGGCAGATCGAGCTTATGTTTTGGAAGCGGGCGAAGTGGTGCTTCATGGCACAGGGCAAGAATTAAAAAATGACCCGCAAGTTAGTAAAGCCTATTTAGGCTATTGATACAAAAGTGGCACCACAAGAGTGGGTGGATACAAAATTTTTTAACTGGAGACAACAAATGAAATTGAAAACCCCTTTAACTTTGGCTGCACTGATAATCAGCGCGGCATTAGCTCCCGCAGTTCATGCATCCGAGGAAGTCTTGGTACTCGGCGTTAATGATGCGTTGACAGGTGGTGGTGCCGTTTATGGCTTGCCTCAGGCCAACGCTGTTCAAATGGCAGCTGATGAGATTAATGCAGCAGGCGGCATCAAGGCCGGTTCAATCACCTACAAACTCAAAGTGATAACCTCGGACGATAAAGCCAACCCAACAGAGGCTACCAACAGCGTACGAAAACTGATTGACCGTGATAACGTGAAATACCTTGTTGGTTTTTGCTGCTCCGGATCAACCAGTGCTGTTGCTTCCTTCATAGCTAAAGAGGATGCCCTCATGTTAGTTGGCAATGCTGCAGAACGTGCGATCACGGCTCAAGGAATTCCTAACGTATTTCGGACACGACCACCAGCAGACTTTACTGGCGCTGCAGCTGGAACGTTTGTAGCACAAAAGGGTGCGCGAAATGTCGCAGTCATTGGCGCTTTAGAGGTTGGTTTTTATACCCAATATGTAGATGCATTCGAAAAAGAGTTAAATAAAGTTGGCGGCAAAATCATTGCAAAAGAAGCATTTGGGCTTCGTGATCGTGATATGACACCGCAATTAACAAAAATCCGCGGACTCAAACCTGATGCAATCCTGGTCGTGGGTTACGTTGAGCCCGCAGCATTTGTTTACCGTCAGGCAGTGGAATTAGGCTTGAATGTTCCGCGTTACGGTTTTACCAGTGGCAGCGAAGAGCAGTTTCTGAAGGTGGTGACAAGCGCCCAAATGGAAGGCGTTTGGGATCTCCGCCCAACAGAGCTGACCATAGAAGCTTTGGGGCCACAGGCCAAAGCATACGATGCGAATTACAGAAAAAAATTCAACCAATCACCAACACCTAGTTCGCCCTATGCCTATGACCAAGTTTATGTGCTGAAGAATGCGATCGAACGCGCTGGTAGTGCAAAGGATGCCAAGAAAGTCGCAGAAGCAGTGCGCACATTGCCCATCCCTAAAGAGGCAGTCATGAAATACATGGCTAACGATGGAAGTGCCATGTTCGACCAGAACGGTCAGGCCTACACGTCAAATGGTGCTTTCCAGTGGCAAAAGGGCAAGTGGATTTTCGTGTCCGAGCTGCCATCTGATAACAAAGCTTACTCACAATTTTTGCGCAGTATTCGCAAATAAGTCCAGAGCTTAATTAGCCAAAACCCGGGACTCAGTCACTATCTGAGTCTCGGGTGTTACTGTCTTCCTCAGTTGGCATATCCGAATGGTGAAATGCGATGAATGAATTTCTGCAACAAATACTAAATGGGCTTGCCATTGGTTCCGTTTACACATTGGTAGCGCTTGGACTAACCGTAGTTTTTGGAATTTTAGGAATTGCGCATTTTGCGCATGGCTCATTGGCCATGTTTGGGGGGTATTTAACCTTCGTATTTTCCACATCTATGGGGCTTTCTTTCTTTGCCAGCATCGCAATGGCCATGCCAGTAGGTGCGGTGATGGGTATGCTCATTGAGCGCCTGGCATACCGACCTGTTCGTGATGCGCCTCACATCAATGCCTTCATCATTGCTTTGGGTCTAACAATGATGTTGGAAGGTGGCAACTTGCTGTTATTTGGAGCCGATCAGGTGATCATTCAAACACCATACCAACAGGTTTTTGACTTTGGAGGAATATTCGTTGCTCAGTTACGAATGGTTGTGATCGTTACAGCAGTCACATTGGTAGCCGTTGTGACGCTACTACTCTTAAAGACGAAAACTGGTAAGTCAGTTCGCGCCGTGGCTCAAAACCGTCACGCGGCAGTTCTGATGGGTGTGAATGTGAACTTTGTCTCATCCGTTGTGTTTGCTATTTCATCCGCATTAGGGGTGGCTGCAGGTGCATTAATTGGCGCCTTATTAGCTCTTGCTCCTGGCGTGGGTGAAAGTTTTGCGGTGAAAGGCTTTGCCGTGTTGATATTGGGCGGCCTTGGTTCATTGCCAGGCGCTATTTTGGGCGGCCTGGTTTTGGGTGTCAGCGAGTCCTTGGCAGCAGGCTTTTTGTCGTCGGCCTACAAGGATGTGATTTCCTTCTTAATCATGATCTTGGTCTTGCTGGTCATGCCACAAGGCTTGATGGGGAAAAAATGAGACGCCTTATTTCCAATCCTTTGATGCTCAGTATATTAGTTGTGGCGTTTGCATTGGCCATGCCACATGCATTCAAATCTCCCTACTACATTCATTTGATGACCTTGGCATTGATTTGGATTGTGCTTGCGCAAGGCCAAAACTTAACGCAAGGATTTGTAGGTTATGTGTCGATCGCGCAAGCGGGATTTATGGGCATAGGCGCCTATATATCCACCCTATTGACAATTAACTATGGTGTTTCTGTTTGGGCAACGCTAGTAATTGCGCCTTTACTAACGGGCCTAATGGCAATACTTGCGGGGTATCCAAGTCTCCGAGTCAAAGGACACTACTTTTCAATTGTCACCCTAGCTTACAACATGGTTATCTTTATTGTGCTGATGACGTTTCGCGCACTCACTGGGGGCGAAGCTGGTATACCGGATGTGCCACGCCCAAGTGAGCTGACACTCTTCGGGCATGTTTTCAGTTTCGAAGGGCGCAGCAATCTCAATTATTACGCCCTTGCTTTGTCAGCAGCAGTTTTAGCAACCATCGTTTGTGCCTTAATTTTGCACTCTCGTGCAGGACGAGTGATGTTGGCAATTCGCCAAAACGAGGACCTCGCAGAAGCCATGGGAGTCATTACTTCACGCTACAAGTTGTTTGCGTTCGTGATGAGTTCAATATTGGCTGGTTTGGCTGGTACTCTTTATGCTCATTACATCGGCTTTTTAAATCCAGAGCCATTTGGCGTCGATCAATCACTGAACATTATTTTGGCAGTCATTTTGGGCGGCAGCGGCACGCTAACAGGCCCCATAGTTGGCGCAGTTTCGGTCACATTTTTGCCTGAAATTTTACGGTTTGCTGACAGTTTTAGACTCATCACATATGGCTTGATTTTGGTGGTGGCGACTATCTTCTTACCTAAGGGGTTGGTGCCCTTGATTGCTTCCTTGTGGCGGTGGTTACGTGCAAGACAATCAATCCCAAGTGATAACAAGCCGACAAGCAAGGCATGAAGAAATGATCTCAGGAACAGAAGATCTGTCCAAACGCGCAGCTAGCACAATCGAAGCAGCTGATCGATTTGCTCAACAGCACCTAGCCACGAATGCAGCTCAATGGGGCAAGGGGCTTTTTGACCGTCGTGCTTTGTTTGAGCCTGCTGGTGCTTCAGGATTATTGAGCCTACAAGTGCCGATTGAGTTCGGTGGATCTGGTCTTTCAT